>JADFKI010000130.1 GCA_022565015.1 Chloroflexota bacterium | reverse complement strand
TCGTGCCCTATCAGGTCGCGCTGCTCCTGCATCTTCCTGATCACCGTGTCCGGACTTCCGACCAGGGCGATTCCGTTGTCGATCCAGAAGTCGTAGGACGTGCTCCTCTCTCGAAAAATCCGGCGGAGCTCGAGACGCTCAGGCGTGTCGGTCTCGGTCGTGTACCTGCCGTCCGCTCCCTCGCTGAATCCGGCCCTTGCCATCGTAGCCCTGCCGACTTCGGTAAACTCCGGGTCCCGCTCACGTGGTATCACCAGATGCTCTTCGGCCTCGGCTCGCGCCTGCTCGTCCGTCTCGGCGACGTGAACGTGGCGCGCAAGGAACGCACGAGGCTTCGGGCCCTGGTGTCCATGCGACTCCCACAGCTTGCGCCACGTCGCGAACTTCTCGGCCACGACGGGGTCCGTGTCGATGTTCTGGGAGACGTCGAAGTTCATGCGGGCGGCGTATTCGAAGCTCGCCGCGCTGTGGGCAGCGAACCAGACGGGGGGCCGAGGCTTCTGGTACGGCTTTGGCGTGGTGTACGCGTCGACGAACTTGAAGAATTCGCCGTCGAAGTTCACGCACTCGTCGCTCCAGGCCTTGAGGACCACTTCGAGGACCTCTTCGCTGATCTGACGCCGCCGCTCGAAGGGCACGTTCCAGCGAATGAACTCGTGGGGAGAGACGCCGGTCCCTGCTCCGAACTCCAACCTGCCCCTGGAAAGCTGGTCGAGCATCGCCGTGTCCTGGGCCAGGCGCAACGGCTGGTGGAAGGGAAGCTGATAGATCATCATGCCGAACCTGATGACGCTCGTGCCGCGGGCCAGCGCCGTCAGATAGATATTGGGCGCGCTCAGGTAGCTAAGGGCGGATGTCTGGTGCTCTATGGAGAAGTAGTACTTGTAACCCAGCTGCTCGGCCTCCTGGGCTATGCGAATGTGCGCGTCGTACACGTCCGCCGCCGTGGAAGCCTCCGCCATGACGGCCTGGCTGAATACGTCGTAAAGGCCGATCTCCAACTTGTCCATGTGCTATACCTCCGCTAGGTCACGGAGCGCGGGCCCGAACCACTTAGAAATTCTCTCGAGATGCATATGCCACTTGCCCGCTCGGTGTGTTCTTGTACTGGGGGCACATCCCCTTGACCATCTGGACTCCCCCTGACCCGTTTTCAGAAAGTTTCTTAGCCCTGCCGAACGTACTTGTCCACGCTGTGGCTGGTCGTAAGCCCCAGATAGATGTCGCCACGCGAGTCTACCCACAGGCCGTGGGCGTGACGGATGCCCCACTTGGCCTGAATTTCACCCTCGGCGTTGCGGATAGTAAGGTAGGGAGGATTGCCGTCGGCCTCCTGCTCGGCGATATAGAAGAGGCCGTCGCCGTCCATGGCGATGTCGTTGGGTCCGGCCATATCCGTCCACATGTTTACGAACTCGCCCTCGGCCGTGAATATCTGTATGCGCCGATTCGAGCGGTCACAAACGTAGACCTTGCCGTCCGGGGCTATGAATACGCTGTGCGGCAGGTGGAATTCGCCGGGCTCAGACTTGCCGGGCCGGCCCCACGAGTTGATTAGCTGACCGTCTTTCGTGAACCTGTGAACGCGGCTGTTGCGGTAGCCGTCAGACACGTATATGTCGCCGTTGGGTCCGGGCGCCATCTCCGTCGGGTAGTTGAACGGACCGGCGGCCCTGGGCACGAGGTCGGCGGGCTTCTCACAGCCCGTGTCCGAGTAGACGCCGCGATTTCCCAGCACCCGCAAGGGCCTGCCGTCCAACGTGAAGCTCACCGCGACCGAGTCTTCCCGGTCCGTGACGTAGACGACATCGTCGGTGATCGTCATTCCGTGGGGCGCCGTAATGGCCTTTTCGCCCCACTCGCCCAGGTATTTGCCGTTCTTGTCGAAAACGACTATTGGTGGATTGGTCCTCTGAAACACGTAGAGCCGGTCCTGAGAATCGGTCGCTACGGTGCTGACGACGGCGAAGGACTGGCCTTCGGGCAGCCTGGGAAAGTCCTGAATCGCCTCGTACGTAAGCTTATCGGCGCCAACCGTGGTCATGAGAGTCCTCCTACCGGATAAATTCTTCTCGTTAATGCAATTTCAGAGATGCCGGATGTCTTAATACGGGCCTCTCGAATCGGCCTAAGCCATACTCGATGCAGTGTACCTGCGAAGCGCCGCGTTGACAAATCCCTCACGGGAATGCCGACTGCGTCGGTCGCTTTGCCTTTGAGCTTTCCTGGGATAAGATACGCACGATACCGTGCTCGGCGAAGGTTTCGGGCGTGGCCTGTTCAAACGGTTCGCGAGCGTCGGCAAGCTAAAGAGCGGGAGAGTTGAATATGGACGCGCTTGTCTTGCATGAGGCCGGAGGGCCTCTCACCCTTGAGGAGACCCCGACGCCCCGACCGGGCCCCGGCGAGTGTCTCGTCCGCGTGCGAGCCTGCGGCCTGGGCCTGACGTTGGCCTGGAATCGCACCGACCGCGTGGGGACCTTCCCGGGCCGCCTGCCCAGAATCATAGGCCATGAGATAGCCGGGGACGTCGCCGAGGTCGGAGAGGGCGTGGGCAGCTTCAAGGAAGGCGACCGCGTGAACGTCTTCTTCTACCTTACGTGCGGCGACTGTCGATGGTGCAACGTCGGCCGAGAGGACCTGTGCGACAATCACACGGGGCTCGTCGGCAGCCAGATCGACGGCGGCCTGGCCGAATACGTCAGCCTCCCCGTGCGAAACCTCTGTCATATCCCCGATGACCTGGGCTACGTGGACGCTGCCATAACGGCGGACGCCGTGGCTACTCCCCTGCACGTCCTGCGGGAGCGCGCCAAGGTCCGCCCCCCCGAGACGGTGCTGATAGTCGGCGCTGGAGGGGGTGTGGGAATACATATGGTCCAGATGGCCAAGGTACTGGGCGCGAAGGTCATCGGCGTGGACATCAGCGCCGAGAAGCTCGCTCTCGCCAAAGAGATGGGCGCCGACGATGTCATAAACTCCCTGGATGGGCCGTTCAACGAAGAGGCCTTGCGCCTCACCGGAGGAAGGGGCGTCGACGTCGTCGTCGAGCTGGTCGGACGCCCCGATACGATGACGGCAAGCATTCGCAGCCTGGACAAGGGGGGCCGCCTCGTCTTCGTGGGCTTTTACGATGTTAGCGCGTCGATTGACTTTCGACCCAGCTACATAATGCAGAGGGAGATCACCTTCACGGGCTCCCGGTACTGCAGCCGCCAGGAGCTGGCCGAGGCCGTGGAGATGGTGGCCCGCGGCCAGATACGGCCCGTCGTCACCCGCACGTGCAAGCTGGAGGAGGCCGACGAGGTGCTGCGGAGCATCGAGCGCATGGAGATAGCGGGCCGCGCCTGCGTCGAATTTTCTTAGCTCTTAGCCATGATACGCTTTTTGCTGCCTGCGTCTAAGGCCCGCATTCGGGTACCATCTTCGTAAATATGCCAAGCTAGGGAGCAGGCTGATGTGGCTGCTACAGCGCATTCGACGAATGAAAACTCTTTACCTTCGATATAGAAAACAACGCGGCGCTTGGGACTTGAAAAAAGCGGCAGAAAGGCACGCGCGAGTGTCCGGCCTGCCAGGTGAGAAATTCTCAGACGAAGGCGGTAGGCTTAACAAGCTGCGGTTCCTTCGTCGGGAGCACATGTACCTGGACTGGAGCTCCTGGCATTCGGCGATACGCGACGACTAACGCCTTCTTCAAGACTGGAGACCATGAACGTAATAGAGGAACAGCTGACCAACAGCAAGACCATCGCCGTTGTGGGGCTTTCGCCCGACCCGGAGCGGCCAAGCCACTACGTCTCCAAGTACCTGCAAGAGCAGGGATATCGCGTAATACCCGTGAACCCGCTACTCCAGGAGGTGCTGGGCGAGAAGTGCTATCCCGACCTGAGCTCGATAACTGAGCCGGTGGACATGGTGGACATCTTCCGCCGCTCGGAGCATGTGGGGCCCATCGTCGAAGAGGCCATCGCAATCGGGGCGAAGTACGTCTGGATGCAGGACGGCGTCGTCAACGAGGAGGCGGCGGCCAACGCAAGGTCGGCGGGCCTATCGGTCGTGATGGACAATTGAACGCTTAGAGAGCACCGCCGCAGGTCCGGCGGCGGATGATAGGGAAAACGGAGAAGTCTTGCTGACCAGACAGCTTGGCAGAGACGGTCCAGAGGTCTCGGCGATATGCTTCGGCGCGTGGCCCATCGGAGGCGGCCTGGGAGCGGTCCCCGAGCAGCAGGGCATCGCCACCGTGAAGGCTGCCATCGAGGTCGGCATGACCTTCATCGACACCGCCGAGGGGTATCAGACCAGCGAGTCCGTACTGGGCAAGGCCCTGAAGGGACTGCGCGACAAGGTGTTCCTCGCGACCAAGCTGTCCGGTCCGGAGCACTCATCGGAGCGCATGAATAACGCCGTAGAAAACAGCCTTCGGACTCTGGGAACGGACTATATAGACCTGTACCAGCTACACTCTCCGCAGCCGCAGTGGCCCATAGAGGAGACGATGGCCGGGCTGTTGAAGCTGCGCGACCAGGGCAAGATACGCTACATCGGCGTCTCTAACTTCTCGGCGGAGCAGACCCTGGAGGCGATGAAGTACGGGCCGGTGCACAGCTCCCAGCCTCGCTACAACATGATCTGGCGTGAGGCCGAAGAGTCGGTATTAAGCTGCTGCCTGGAGAACGGCGTGGGCGTGATACCGCACTCCGTTCTGGCGAAGGGCCTGCTGGGAGGCAAGCATCAGCCGGGCCATCGGTTCGCTCCCGACGACGAACGCACGCGCTTCAACTTCTTCCAGGGCCAGACCTTCGAGATGATTCACCGCGTAACCGAGAGGCTACGTTCGTGGGCCGAGGACAACGGACGGGACATCGTTCAGCTTGCCATTGCGTGGACCCTGGCCAACCCGGCGGTGACGTCACCGATAGTCGGCGCCAAGTCTCCCGAGCAGGTCTACCACAACGCCGGGGCCGCCGACTGGTCGCTGTCGGCAAGCGACCTCCAAGAGATCGACGGTATCATGACCGGCCTGAGCGTAGCCTGGATCAAGGACTAAAAGAGTCAAATGCAGCAGAGTAAAATACCATAGCTACCACGAACGCCGCCTTGATCGGACCTAATGCGCCCGTAGCGTGAAAATCTGGCGCCGTGCCCTACACGAGAACACTGCTCTTGTAGAGCTCGAAGCGCTGGCGGATCATGTCGCAGGCCTCGCGCAGGCCCGCGAAGACCTGCTCCGGCGTCAGGCCCTCGTCGAAGGTGCCGCTGATGCCGTTCTCATCATGGCCCGCCGTGACCCTGGCCCTACGCAGCCAACGAGAGTAGCCCCGCGCCCAGTCCGAAAGCTGCGGAGACCTTGCGGATGTAATCGACACGGGTGCCCCGCCCGCCGATTCCGTCACCTTCAGGTTGAAAGATGACGCGCCTCCGCCGTTGCCGTCCACTGCGATATTAAAGGTTATGCCTGCGTCCGGAAACGCGAGGTCCATGTTCAGATTCAGATTCGAGCTTACCGGCATTTTATGATCTCCTTGGCTACTGTGAGTTCCAACGGTCGAACTTCATGCTTTCCGTATCCTGCCTGTCCGATATGAGTATCGGACTCCGGTGCGCCGGAGAGACGGGAGAGGGAAACAGGGAGAGTGCAACGAGAGATGTCCTAATGGCCCGACGACGCGCTCTTCTCGCGCTTGATGTCCAGCAGCGGCAGGTTCTTCGAGGCGTCGATGGGCCTGCGCTCGATGAACGACAGCCGACGCTCCTCCGCCTCCTCCGAAACTATATAGTCTGGCGCGTACCGGGCCGTCGGACTGGGAATGCTCTCGGCGTACTCCGACATCTCGTTGAAGGTGATCTTCTGCAGCTGAAGAATCACGGGGCTGTTGTTCTTTATCAGGGCGCAGTACCGCTCGACCTCCGCCTCTAGCTTCTCGTGCGGCACCACG
The DNA here is from genome assembly GCA_022565015.1 of Chloroflexota bacterium. Taxonomy (GTDB): domain Bacteria; phylum Chloroflexota; class Dehalococcoidia; order Lucifugimonadales; family JADFKI01; genus JADFKI01. The sequence continues at coordinate 3,865 of JADFKI010000130.1, read as the reverse complement.
GAGTTCACCAGGCCAAAGTCGTATGCCTGCTGCGCCGTGTACTGCTGCGTGAGCATCCAGATCTCCCGCGCGCGCTTCTGGCCTACGTGATGTGCCAGGTAGCCCACGCCGAAGCCGCTCGCCGGACTTCCGACGCGAGGCCCCGTCTGACCAAACGTAGACCTCGTGGACGCCACTGTGAAGTCGCACGTGTATGCCAGGATGTTGCCGGACCCGATGGCGAACCCGTCCACCATGGCGATTACCGGCTTGGGAATATGTCGGATGAGGTCGGTGAAGCTGTTTTCGCTGGTCCCGCTGTATTCCGGGCTCGAGCGGTCCTCGGCCTGGTCTCGTCCCGAGCAGAATGCGTTGGGTCCGGAGCCGGCGATTACCAGCACTCGAATGGTCTCATCGGCGGCGCCGTCCTCCAGCGCCACGACCATCTCGTCCGTGGTCCTGCCTCTGATGGCGTTGTAAACCTCGGGCCGGTTGATCGTTATTCGCGCGACGCCGTCCCTCTTGTCGTAGAGAATATCGGTAAAGTTCAACGTGATACCTCCTGGGTCGTATTCACCCCTTTTGCGGCGGCAGCCGTATGATACCTCATGGCCGTGGCATTGCAAATCCGTGAAAAATCGTGCCGGCACGGCAATAGGTTGAGCTTGTGCCGTGCGGACGCGTATAATGCGGGCCATGCTAGTTAGAGACATCGGAGAGTTCCCGCTGATAGAGCGACTGGCCGCATCCATCGAGGGCGACAGCGATCGGCTCTTCGAGCGGGTGGGTCAAAGCGGGTATCGCCTGCGCCTTTCCATAGGGGACGATGCCGCCGCCTGGGAGTCGCCTTCGGGAACGAGTGTGTTCACCACGGACACCATGGTGGAGGGCATTCATTTCAATCTCGACAACATAAGCTGGCATGACCTGGGTTGGAAGACATTGGCCACCAACCTTAGCGACATCGCCGCCATGGGCTGCGAGCCAACCTACTCGCTGGTCACGCTGGGGCTGCGCGGAGACCTCCCCGTCGACGGGCTCGTCGAGATGTACGGCGGCTTGATGGAGGTGTCGGAACGCTGCGGCGGAGCCGTCGTCGGGGGCGACATCGTACACTCCCCTGTTTTCTTCGTCACGGTCGCGTTGCTGGGAAAAGCCTCGGAGGCTGATCCGAACGGCGCAGGCCCCATATTGAGGCGGGACGCGGCGGCGCCGGGAGATCAGGTCGCGGTGACGGGCCATGTTGGCTGCTCGGCCGGAGGTCTCCGCATGATGCTCGAAGGCCTGAATTTCGACGATGCCGTCGCCGCGCACCTCAAGAGCGCCCACAACCGGCCGTTGCCAAGAATGCAAGAAGGCACGCGTCTCGTCACGAGCGGAGTCCGGTGCGCGATGGACGTCAGCGACGGTCTCGTGGACGATCTGGGCAAAATATGCGAGGCCAGCGGCGCCGGCGCCGTCATTCATGCGGATCAGGTGCCGGCCGATGACTTCCTGCGAATGGCGTACCCCGAAGAATGGCTGGACATGGCCCTGGGCGGAGGAGAGGACTACGAGCTGCTCTTCACCGCCCCGCCCGACGTCATGAATCGAGTCACACGGCTTCTGGAAACGCCGGTCGCCATTATCGGCGAAATCGTAAGCGGCAGCAGCGACGTATTAGTCCTTGACGGGCGCGGCGAGAGGGTTGCGGTGCGCAGCGGCGGCTGGGACCACTTTCGGGCAACATAAACATATAAATTACGTTAGAATGCGACGATCCTAACAGGTGGTGCCGGCGTGGACAAAGTTGTGGTCAATATCGAAACCGACGGCATGACGAGGGCCAGCGAGATAATCTCCGACCTTCGCAATGCCACGGAGAGCATCTACTACCCCATGAAGCTGGTGGGTTTTTGGGACCATCAGGCGGACATGCATCTCTGTCCGCAGGAAGAACGTCGGCAGGAATGTCCGCACAAGCTGCCGGCGTCGGACCCGAACCATGTCGACTACGCTACGGCGCTCCAGAGGGAGCGGCAGGCCAATCTCGAAGTCTACTACCCCCATGCAAAATTAGCTCTATACCTGAGCTAGGCCCGATGCATTAGCGACCAACCATATGGAGGCGTGCCATGGCGAGTCCGCAGAGGGCGTCCGTTGCCCCGTTTGAAAAATATCCCCTGCAGGAAATCCTCAAGCGCACCGCAGCGAGGGTACCTGAAAAGGTGGCTATCATCGATGGCGAGAAAAGCTACACGTACCGGCAGCTCGACGAGTATAGCGACCGGTTTTCGGCCGCGTTGGCGAGGCTTGGCATAGCTAAAGGAGATCGAGTGGGGATATTTGCCCCAAACTGCGTCGAGTTCGAGATCGCATTCTACGGGATCATCAAGGCGGGCGCGGTGGCGACCACTATCAACTCGGCATATCGCGAACGCGAGGTAGCCCACCAGATAAATGGCGCGGGAGCAGAGGTGATGGTGGTCCACGAAGAGCTCTTGCCTGTGGCTGAGGCCGCACGCGACGCCACTCCCAGGCTGAAGAGGCTGATCGCCATAAACGCGACGTCGGCAGACCCCGATTCCTTTTGGGGCATGATGGAAAACGCACCTCCGGCGCCACCGTCCGTCGCCATCGACCCCGATATAGACCTGGCGGCGCTGCCCTATTCCAGCGGCACTACCGGACTCAACAAGGGCGTGATGCTTACGCATTTCAACTTGACGTCCAATCTGGACCAGCTACTGGGGCTGAAGGAGGAATTCGTTTTCAGGTCAGATGATGTGGTTCTGGTGCATCTTCCGCTCTTCCACATATACGGCCTTCACGTCCTGATGAACCCAACCATAAGCGTCGGAGGAACCCAGGTAATGATGGGCCGGTTCGATATGGAAGAGTTCTTGGGGCTGATATCCCGACACAGGGTCACGCGTCTCTTCACCGTGCCGCCGGTTGGTCTCGGCCTAACTCAATATCCCGGAGTGGACAAATACGATCTGACCTCGTTGAAGACCGGCATATTTGGAGCCGCCCCATTGTCCAGTGATCTGCAACAGCGAATAGAGACATCGTTGGGCTGCCCCATCATTCAGGCATACGGCATGACGGAGACCTCTCCTTACGCCAACAGCGATTTCGTCGAGCCCGAGCTTCGAAAATATGGCTCCGTGGGCCCCGCCGCACCGGACACGGAGGAAAAGGTAGTCGATCTTGAGACCGGATCGAAGGAGCTGCCTCCCGGGGAGATTGGCGAGCTCATGATTCGGGGGCCACAGGTCATGAAGGGCTACTTCGAAAACCCCGAGGCTACGGCAGAAACTCTCACCGACGACGGATGGATTCGCACGGGCGACATCGTACGCATGAACGAAGAAGGATACGTCTGGATTCTCGATCGCAAGAAGGAGCTCATCAAGTACAAGGGATTTCAGGTGCCGCCCGCCGAGCTCGAGGGCTTGCTCCTCGAGCATCCCGCCGTGGCGGACGCCGCCGTCATAGGAATTCCAGACGTTGAGTCCGGCGAGGTGCCAAAGGCATTCGTGGTGAAAAAGCAGGGCGAGGAGCCGTCGGCAGCCGAGATCATGGACTTCGTGGCGGAAAAGGTGGCGACTTTCAAGCGCATCAAGGTGGTCGAGTTCATCGACGCCATACCAAAGAACCCTTCCGGCAAGATACTGCGCCGCGTGCTCGTCGAACGAGAGCGCGAGGCCTCCGGCGGCTAAAGATAAATCGTCCTGGTACTGGGTAGAAATTAATAGATTTCAATGGGCCGTTAAAGGGGAACATATCAAGGAGCTATGAAGATGGGGCAGCTGGCGTTTCAGGAGCAGATCGTAGGGAACCACTGCTGGGGTTGCGGCGCGCATAACGACAACGGCCTGGGGTTGAAGAGCTACTGGGACGG
>JADFKI010000129.1 GCA_022565015.1 Chloroflexota bacterium | reverse complement strand
CCGTCGTGCTACATTCGACATCATGGCGGCATGCCGATACGGAAGTAGTGCTGACCTACATCGCCGTCGTTCCGCCAGATTCTGTCCCGCCGCCATCATGGCAGATCGTGGAAGTCGCGCATTCAGATCTCGAACGCGGCGACGCGACTGCTCCCCCATCGTCTATCGACATAATGCAGGTCCGGGAGCATGCGCTGCGCCACCTGGCCTGGCTCACGCAGGATGATCCCGTAATCGCGAGGCTACTCGACGACTGGTCGCATGCGCTCTCCGATTACATCCCGGAGCCGTTTCGAGCGCTTGGCGGTGTGGCCCCGTGAAACTATTTCGGTGTTTGCCCTAGCTCTTGCGAGCCCCGACTGTCCTCAACGGGGAGGTCTCCCGCCTCATTCCGAATGTTTACGAAATTCACCGGATGGACAATCTGAACGACCGACCCACTCCGGATATACAAGTACGTGGCGACGACCTGCGAGGACTCGGCCGCTGCCGCTATGACCTCGAGGCTGGTAAGATAACCTCGTTCGCCGCTAAGGGGTATGACAGCTGGTGAAGCGATTGGGTCACTGTCGTAGGTATCGGGGGGCCCAACCCGCCATCGGTAAAGCGTTCAACCCGGAGGATGGAATGCCCATAATCGAACACAGCGCCGTGTCCATGGCAGAGGTCGCGGATTACCGCCGCGAGCGCTCTATAGTGTCCAAAGAGCAGGGCGCAAGCTCTCTGACGGTAAAGGAATTGGAGCTTCATCCGGGTTGGGAGGGACGCTTGCATACCCACCCCACCGACATTGCCCTTATGGTGATGGCCGGGGCGGTCCAGATCATCGTCGGTGACGAAATCCGCACCGTACGGGCGGGCTCCACGCTTCTAGCCCCACCAGGGGTACCGCACAAGCTAATCAACGAGCTCTGGATACCAGCCCTATTGCTGGCTATCTACCCCACGACTGAGCTAGAGACCGATTTTTTAGAGTAGACCGACAGATATAGAAGGAGGGTCGCAATGGTTACCCAACGGACAATCACCAGGGGGAAGCCACAGCTGATACCCACGAACGCGGGGCGCCGGACGTTCGCAGCGCCGCCCAGAGCATTGCAAAAGAACATCGTGCCCAACGATCTTTTCTACATCCGAAATCACTGGAAGGAAATTCCTGAAATCGACTTGTCCACCTACAGGTTAGTGGTGGATGGCGAGGTCGAGCGTCCGATCAGCCTGACGTTTGACGAGCTGCGGCAATTTCCGCTGAAGCGTTTTCAGGTCACCTTCGAGTGCTGCGGCAACAGCCCTGTGCCGGAATACTGGGGCAAAGCAACGCGCACGAGCTCTGTCATGGAGCAGATCAAGGGCCACGGCATCATGGGCAACGCAGAATGGGCGGGAGTGTCACTGGCCGACGTCCTCGAGCGGGCCGGCGTGAAGTCTTCCGCGGTGGAGGTCATGTTCGAAGGCGCGGATCGCGGCCCGGACGAGGTCGTGGGCGATCCGCCGGAGGTGACCTACGAGCGGAGCATACCCATTGCCAAGGCCACACACGCCGACACGCTGCTCGCGTACGAGATGAACGGAGAGCCTCTGCCTGCGCCTCACGGCTTCCCCCTGCGCCTCCTGGTTCCCGGCTGGTACGGAATGACATCGATAAAGTGGCTGGTGGGCATTCACGTGCTCGACCAGGAGTTCCAGGGCTTCTACCAGAAAGAGCGGTACATGACCATGAACGAGCCAGGCTCGGAGACCGCTTACACCTACCACACTACGATGAAAATCAAGTCCATCATCACCAACCCCGCCCCTGGTGAAATAGTTCCAACCGGTGATTACGTGGTTGCGGGACCGGCGTGGTCTGGCGAGGATGATGTCGTTAAGGTGGAGATAAGCTCGGACGGCGGCGAGACATGGAACGAAGCCCGCATTACGGTGCAAAAGAGCGGTTACTCATGGTACCGCTGGGAATACACATGGCACGTTCCGGGCCCCGGCAGCTACGTCCTGATGTCTCGCGCCACCAATAACAGGGGGGAGACCCAACCGATGGAGTTCCCCAACAGATGGGACGGGCGCGGCTACGGCAACAACATGGTGTTCCCGCATCCCGTAGAGGTGCAGGACAGGTAGACATGAGTTGAGAGTGTCGGGCGGCAATTGACAACTTCAATGGGCGATCTTATAGTCTGTGGCATCTCAGATCGTTGCGTCGTGGATTGGATTCCCCGAAGATAAAACCTCATAGGTCCGATGATATTCCTCATAAGAGTCGGAGAGTCAGGCAAAGAAATTCTGATGACAGAGTCGGACGGGTTCATCTGGGAAATATCTACTTAGCATAGACAATGGACTCAGCCCAAAGGGTATTAGTTCCTCGTGCAGCAACCCCGAGCAATTTGGGAAATAGGAGACGAAGCCAATGGCAGATAAAGACATCGCTCTAATGGCCCATCTTATGCGCCGCGCAGGATTTGGCGCAACGCGTGGAGAGCTAGAGACGCGAGTGGCAAAAGGATATGAGGCAACAGTGGAAGAGCTGCTGAACCCAGAGTCACAGGAGCCGGTAGACCTGTATGACCTTCTCCGGTATCAGCCCTGGACATGGAAGCCCGGAACGATACAGGGCATGGGCCACGCAAGCTGGCTCTATCGCATGATTAAGACGAAAGCGCCCCTCCAGGAAAAACTAGCCCTCTTTTGGCACGGGGTCTTCGCCACCGGCGTGTCGAAGGTAGACCATTGGGACGAGATAGTCGACATGGTCGACATGCTGCGCGAGAAGGGCATGGGCAGCTATCGAGACCTGCTGCTGGAAGTGGCCAAAAACCCCGCCATTATTTACTGGCTCGACAACAATGAGAATCACGCAAACGCCGTCAACGAGAACTGGGGGCGAGAGCTGCTCGAGCTGTTCAGCATGGGCGTCGGCAACTACACGGAAGATGACGTAAGGCAGTGCTCACGGGCGTTCACCGGCTGGACGATTACCCCCAAGCTGCCTAGATTCCCCATGGGCCGATTCGACTGGTTCTTCGAGTATCGGGAAGAGGACCACGACGACGGAGAGAAGACCTTCCTCGGCCAAACAGGGCGCTTCAACGGGGAGGATGTGATCGACATTATCTGTCGGCAGCCTGCCACGGCCCAGTTCATCTCTCGGCATCTGTATAACTTCTTCGTGGCCGACGAGCCGCAGGTCCCAGCGTGGTCGGTCACGCCGCCGCGAGACCCTGAGGCGATCGACACCCTTGCGGCAACGTTTACCGAGAACGACTACGATATTCGCTCAGTGCTGCGGGTGCTGTTCAACTCCGACTTCTTCAAGGAGGCCAGCTTCAAGAGGCTGAAGAACCCGGCAGAGGTAGTAGTAGGAACCCTGCGCATGGTGGGCGGCGCTGAATTCCCCGCGCCGGGACTGGGCAACCTCGCCCGGCAGACCGGCTACATGGGGCAAGACCTCATGAACCCTCCCAGCGTGGAGGGTTGGCACACCGGGCCCGAGTGGATAAACAGCGGCTCGTTGATGCGGCGGACCAACTTCTTCGCCGATCTGGTCGGCGAAATCGACCGTCCGGGGATACAGGACATCATCGGCAGGCTGAAGGCGCAAGGGGACCTCTCACCCGAAGATTTTGTGGACGCCTGTCTTGACCTGATGGGTCCGCTGGACATCGATCGAAATGCCAGAGCGGAGCTTGTGGACCACGCGAGCGAAGGCGGCTCGCTCGGTTGGGACAGCGAGCAGGAGTCTGAATCATCTTCACAGCGAATCGGGGAGATGTTGCAGCTAGTAGTCTCGCTGAGGGAGTACCAGTTTGCCTAGTTCCAAAATACCTAGCCACAAAATGCCTGGCCAAGGAGACGAAAGATGACCACTAGGAGTAAAGAGCCTGTCCTGGTAGTGCTACAGCTATCGGGAGGCAACGACTACCTGAACACCGTTATCCCTTACACCGACTCGCGATACAGGGACTATCGCCCCACCGTAGGCATACCTGAGGACGACGTGCTGCGCATAGATGATAAGCTGGGCTTCCATCCGAGCATGGGCTCAATCAGAGACATGTACGAGCAGGGTAACGTAGCCATTATTCACGGTGTAGGCTACGAAAATTCTCCCCGGTCGCACTTCCGCTCGATGGATATCTGGCACACCTGCGAGCCGGACACGCTGGGCACCGAAGGCTGGCTTGGCCGAGTAATCCGCGACATAGACCCGAACAAAGAAAACGTCGTCACGGGGGTTAGCTTTGGTCCCAGCATGTTCCGGGCGATGGTCGTGCCCGGAGTTCCCGTCGCAACGGTAGACGACCTGGAGAACTATGGCCTGCTGACCGGTATCTCTGAGCAGCAACAAAGGGACAAGATTCTGAGCAGATATAGGCGCTTGTATGCGCCGACCATAGGCAGCGGCCCCGTCATGGACTTTCTCGGCCATACCGGACTGGACGCCTTGAAGGGCGCGGACATCTTGAAGGTGGCCCCCGAGATATACTCCTCAACCGTTGAGTACGCCGATTCCAGCATAGCCAAAAAGCTCAAGGGCATCGCTCAGATACACCTGGCAGACCTGGGAACGCGAATCTTCTACTGCGACCACGGCAGCTTCGACAGCCATTCCAATCAGCTTGGCATGCACGCGACTCTTTGGACAGAGGTCTCCGAAGCGATACAGGACTTCTTCGACGACCTGCGAGAACATGACGCCGCAGATAACGTCATCATGTTCATCTTCTCCGAGTTTGGCAGGCGAAGCCACGACAATGGCTCTGGAACCGACCACGGCGCGGCAGGCGCGGCCTTCGTCGTCGGCGACGCGGTAAACGGCGGGCAGCACGGCGAGTACCCCTCGACGAGGCTCGAAGACTTGCAACAGGGAGACCTCGTCCCGAACACCGACTTCCGCGGCGTGTATTCAACGATACTGGAAGACTGGCTGGGCCTGGACGCGAAGCCCATCGTGGAAGGCACTTTCGAGAAGCCGAGCTTTATCGCCTGATACAGGGCAACGTGCAATATTCGAGTGAGTAGTCGGTGTTGGGTTTTGGGGAATGGCCTCATGCCCCTATCGATCCACCGGCAGATTTTTGAATAAATTTACGAGGACAAGATATGCTTACGCAAACGGTAGCAGGCCGAGTTTACGACTACAGCCATGCGGTGGGAGGACGCTATCTCCCTCAACCGGTTGGCCTAGCCATCGGCGCGGGCGACGTAGTGTACATTTTAAGCCGTCCATCGGACGCAATCTCCGGCGTCGCCTGGAATAAGACCGCCGTCGCGGGAAAAGTCAATATATGCACCATCGGAACGGTGTCGGGCGACGAGGAGTTCGTGCGGGAGTTCAGTCAGTACGGAGATGACGAGGGAGAGCTAATCTGGCCCGCTGGAATCGCCCTGGACGCTCAGCAGAACGTGTACGTCACGGACGAATGGCTCAACCGCATCTCCATCTTCGACAAGGACGGTAATTTCCTGCGCCTCTGGGGCGTTGGGGGAGAGGGCGACGGCGAGTTCAATCAGCCTTCGGGCATCGCCATCGACGGCGAGGACAACCTCTATATCGCCGACAGCCTTAACCATCGCATCCAGAAGTTCACGAAGGACGGAAAGTTCCTTGGGAAATGGGGCAGCCTTGGCAGTGGCGAAGGCGAGCTAAACTCTCCCTGGGGCATCACCATAGACGACGATGGATACGTGTACGTTGCCGACCACAAGAACCACAGGGTGCAGAAATTCACTTCAGCCGGCGAGTTCGTAGCGGCGTTCGGCAGCTTCGGAACAGGGCGAGGGCAGCTGTACCGCCCTTCCGACGTAGCCGTAGACCCTGACGGAGACGTGTACGTGTGCGACTGGGCCAACGACAGGGTACAGGCATTCGGGCCGGACGGCACGTTCATCACCAGCTTCATAGGCGACGCACAGCAGCTCGCCAAATGGCATCAGATGACGGTGGACGCCAACATAGACGTAATCAAGGCGCGCCGCAGGGTCTACAGCCTGGAGCCCGAGTGGCGATTCGCGAAGCCGACGGCGGTAGAGTTCGACCCGGAGAAGGGGCGGCTTCTCGTGGCGGACACCCAGCGAGGAAGGCTCCAGATATACAACAAGTTGAACGATTATCTCGAGGCCCAGTTCAATCTGTAATGCCGGGGTCGCCCTGTTATTCGATCGGCAAAATCAGGTGAGTAATTAAGAATCGGGGCAGGTCTCAGACCTGATTCGCGTCAATGGGTCGAGACCTCTCGACGAGATCGCCTTGGGGCCTATCCGAAAACTGCCACGAATGGTTCAACAAGCTCACCACGAACGGGGAGTGTTCGTTTTGCCCGTACGTCCTGTCCGAATGTAAGGCATATCTTCTGTCTCAGGCGGACTCATCGGAGAGATCTCTCGAAGGACGGTAGAACGTCGAATTGAAGTTTTCGGATAGGCATTTAGTGGGTCTGCCTGGATCACAGACCCTTGTAGTTGATGAAGGCCTTCAGCACCGTAACGGTCTCCACAAGGTCTTTCGCATCCTCCATCACGGTCTCTATCGGCTTATAGGCGAGGGGGGCTTCGTCCAGTAACGCCTTCGCATTTCGGTCGTCCCATAATCTATCAGCCATCTGAGACTTGAACTCCTCCAGGTCCAGCTGGCGTTTCGCCGCCCCCCGACTCAGCATTCGGCCCGCGCCGTGCGGGGCGCTGCTGTAGGAATCCAGATTGCCCTTGCCCTTCACGATGTGCGTCGCGGCGCCCATGCTGCCGGGGACGATGCCCATCCTGTCTGGAGTGGCATCGATGGCGCCTTTACGAGAGAGCCACACACCTGCCTCCACCTCTTCGCTGTAGTTGTGATGGCAGTAGATCTCCTCCTCTTTTGTCACCGTATTTCGATCTCCAACGTTCTCCAGCACCGCGGCATACAGGGCTTCCACCATCGCCTGGCGCTGATAGTGAGCATAGTCCTGCGCCCATAGCATATCGGACACGTAGTCTTTCAACTCATCGGATCCCGGCGAGAGGTAGGAAAGGGCCGCATTTTCGACCTTATGCCCAAGACTCTTGGCAACATTGATGTGGTGTTGAGCAATCAGGTTGCCTGCACCTCGGGACCCCGAATGCACCAGTACCCACACAAACCCGTCCAGGTCCTCGCTGACCTCGGCGAAGTGGTTGCCCGAACCCAGCGTTCCAAATTGGGTCAGGATGCGCCTCTCTTCGTCTATCGACGGCCACCCACGCCACTTGACGAACTCCTTTCCCAGCACCGATGACTTCGAATGACCCCTTCCGACTCCGCTGGGGATGGTCTCGCGAATGCGCCCCAGGATACGTCTGGAGGCCTCGTCGCTGATCTCGTGACGCTTGATATTGGTCTTGAACGCGGACACCCCGCATCCTATGTCTACGCCGACAGCGGCCGGGATGATACCGTGGGTTAGCAACACCGACCCGACAGTGGAGCCGGCACCCAGGTGAGCGTCCGGCATCAATGCCAGCGGGCCCGCCATGGCATCGCACCGGGCTGTCATCAATGCCTGCTCCAGGGTCTTAGGGTCCAGGATAGAAGCCCACGAACGGACCACGTGTTCTCCACCGGATTCGATAATTTCCATCGGAAGTCCCTCTCTGCTGGTTGATTGATTTCTTGGAGCTTAATCTGCTGATTGTGTTTGCTGTTATCAGATTAGATCATAATTCCCTTCACGAGAATACTCTGGACGGAACGCGCCGTCCACGCTCTACAGGTCTTCGCTCGATAGGCTGCATAGATATCTGGTCAGCGTCCTCATCAGTCTGCTATGTTTACTGGAGAGGAGACCCGTAAGGCTCACAACAATTTACCGATCGGAATGCCTGACAAAGAGAAAATGATAAGAGACGAAATATCGCAGATTGTAAAAAAGGCCCTGTCTGAGGCTCAGCGCACCGAGATTCTTCCGCAGGCGGATGTGGACGAAATCGCCATCGAGCGTCCGCAGAACCCTGGGCACGGCGACTTCGCGTGCAGCCTGCCCATGAAGCTGGCTCGACCGATGCGCATGAACCCGCTGAGCATCGCGGAAAAGATCGCATCGTTCATTCCGGCTGAAGGGCTCCTGGGCGGAGTCGAGGTAGCTGCCCCGGGTTTCATAAACTTCTCACTGAGGGGGGACTGGCTGTCGGCACAGGTGGACGAGATTCTGAACGCGGGGGAGTCCTTCGGCAACCTCGACCTCGGCGCGGGCCAGCGAGTGCAGGTCGAGTTCGTCAGCGGAAACCCCACCGGGCCTCTTCACGTAGCGCATGCCAGGGGCGGCGTTATCGGCAGCGCCCTGGCGAACGTACTGGAGGCGGCGGGTTATGAAGTCGAGAGGGAGTACTACTTCAACGACTCGGGTAATCAGGTAGAGCTGTTCAAGAGGAGCCTTTACGCACGCTATCAGCAGGCGCTCGGTCTCGAAGCGGAGGTGCCTGAGGACGGGTACCACGGTGAATATCTCGTGGAGCTGGCACAAGACATCAAAGCGTCGGAGGGTGACCGGTTTCTGAAGGACACCGATGGGGCGAGGGAGGAGCTTGGAAAGCTGGGGCTTGACAGGATGATGCAGGCCATCAGGGACGACGTGGACGGACTCCGCATACACTTCGACGTCTGGTTCAACGAGGCAAGCCTCTACTCCGGGGGACAGTACGAGAGGTCCATGAAGCTGCTGGAGGACAACGGCTACGTCACCAAGGCCGATGGCGCGACCTGGTTCGCCTCCACGGCGCTGGGCGACGAAAAGGACAACGTCCTCGTGCGCAGCAGCGGCATGCCCACCTATTTCGCCACGGACGTCGCCTACCACTACAACAAGTTCATCGAGCGCAAGTTCGACAGGGTGATAAACGTGTGGGGCGCGGACCACCAGGGTCACATCCCCCGCATGAAGCACGTTATCAGCGCGTTCGGGCTGTCGCCGGACCGACTCACGGTAATCGTAAACCAGATCGTTACCCTAAAGCGCGAGGGACAGGTCGTCCGACTCTCCAAGCGGACCGGGGACATGATCTCCCTGCGCGAGCTTCTGGACGAGGTCGGCGTTGACGCCTGCCGCTTCTTCTTCCTGTCCAGGTCCCCCGAAAGTCAGATGGAGTTCGACCTGGAGCTGGCCAAGCAGGAATCGTCGGAGAACCCCGTTTACTACGTTCAGTATGCCCACGCCCGCATAGCCAGCATCCTCAGGCTGGCCGAAGAGCGCGAAATCGACTTCGAAGAAGCCGACCTATCTCTGCTGACGCACGATGCGGAGCTGGACCTGATTCGAAAGATGCTCGTGCTGCCGGAGCTGATTGAGATGATGTCGAGGAGTCTGGAGCCGCATCATCTTCCACACTACTCCATGGAGCTGGCCAACGCCTTCCACTGGTTCTATCAGAACTGTCGCGTGGTCTCCAGCGTCGAGGGCGAGGAGGAGCTAACCAAGTCGCGTCTCAAGCTGGCCCGCGCCGCCAAGGTCGTGCTGGCGCGATGCCTCGATCTCATGAGCATGAGCGCTCCGGAACAGATGTAGCTTCTCCGCCTCGAATAATCGCGTCCTTGCCATTCCGAGACTAGCGTTGACCCCGAAGAGCGGCAGACCGTCTGAGTCCAAGTTATGCAGATGCTGATGGTTATCGACGCGGGGCTTTACGGTCGGATAGACAGGGATTCTGGTCGGGGAGACAGGACTCAACGGCTGGCCAGACACCCCCTGTACTTCCTTCGGGCATTGACATCTTAGGTATCGCGAGCTGGCTTAATCACCTCTCCGAAGAGGCAGCAGCATAAACTCCTCCCATCCGGCCAGAAAGAAATATCAAACTGCTACCATTGAACCTGTCAAGTCCCGTATCGCTTTGGCCAGTGCTCGAGTATCAAGACAAGCCAACCGTCTCCT
>JADFKI010000128.1 GCA_022565015.1 Chloroflexota bacterium | reverse complement strand
GGCGCGTCTTCGTAGGCCAGATATCGGTTGGGCGCCGAAACAAAGGCCTCCCTTGGGACCTTCATCATGGCGTCTATCACCCTGTCGTCTCCGATCTCCCCGCGAAGTATCTCGAGGAGACGGGCCTTTCCTGCCTCCAGCTGACTGCCCCCTCATCCTTACGTGGACTTGACGAATCTCTTAACAAACGGTCCGACGGGCGTCCGGAAAGATTGCCGGAACGCCATTTCTTTGAACGTATCGGCGTTGACTGGCCTCAGAACGCCATGCTAACCTAAAAACGCCTTAAGTTAAAACGCGTCGGTTCCGCGCGCGTCATATCCCGGTGGGAGCTAACGCGTGAATGCGACACAAGAAGGTTGACGGGGTCAGGTAAATGGCTACAAAAACCAGTCCATCGGAAATTGAGCTAACCGACAAACGGCTTCTCAATGTGATTCAAAGAGCGTTTCCCCTGGTACAGCGGCCTTACGCCCATATTGGCGAGGAGCTGGGGATATCGGAGGACGATGTCATCCGACGGATTAGCAACCTCAAAGATAAAAATATCGTCCGCCAAATCAGCGCCATTTTCGACACGAGACGCCTGGGTTACAAGACGACGCTGGTCGCCATGCGAATCCCCAACGAAACTCTCGATGCCGGCGCGCAGATCATTAACGAGCACCCCGGTGTCAGTCACAATTACGAACGAAACGGCTACTTCAACCTCTGGTTTACCGTCGCCGTGCCTCCTGATGGGGACCTGGAAGAGACCGTAGCCGGCATGGCGGAACGCACCGGCGCTGAGTCCTACAGATTGATGCCAACGATAAAGTTCTTCAAGATAGGCGTCAACTTCGATATGATTACGGAAGAGGGCGCGTCCAACGATTACTATAGCCCCGACGGACTTAATCAGGCGGGCAACGAGGGCTGGAATAAGGCCCAGGAGATAACCGAAGAAGATAAAGAGGTCATTCGCGAGCTACAAGAAGACGTTCCACTCGAGCCCGACCCCTTCACGCCCATGGCAGAGCGAATCGGATTAACGCTGGACGAGCTCTTCGAAACGGCGAAGTCGTTCGAGGAGCGTGGGCTAATGCGTCGGTTTAGCGCCGTGCTGCATCATCGGCGCGCGGGCTTCAGCTCCAATGCGATGGCGGTCTGGAAGGTCCCGTCTGAGCGGTCCGTCGAGGTGGGCAATAAGATGGCCCAGTCGAAATGGGTCACGCATTGCTACGAGCGCCCGACCTTCCCTGACTGGGAATACACGCATTTCACAATGATTCACGCGACGACACAGAGGCAGTGTGAAGAGGTAGCCAAAGAGATCTCGGAGGCTACGGAAATTGACGATTACAAGCTCTTGTACAGCACCAGAGAGTTCAAGAAGACCAGGGTCAGGTATTTCGTATAACCCTCCGTTAACCCGTTCAGCGGTTGCTTGTTGTCTGGTGCACCGGTGCGACCGATATTCTGCATCCTTCTGGCCGCCAAGCTACAATAGTATTGGAATCAATTTCCCGAGACCTTTGAAGGAGCCGCTTTGCCTGTCTACTACCCTGCCTTCATAGACATTCAGGACCGCAACTGCCTCGTAATCGGCGGCGGGAATATTGGCGAAGAAAAAGTCCAGAAGCTTCTGGAGTGTGAGGCCAAAGTCATCGTCATAAGCCCTGAGGTGAACCCGGGGGTGAGCGACCTGGCGCGCGACGGCCGCATCGAATGGCGCCAACGTGCGTACCGGTCCGGCGACCTGAGCGAGGCGTTCATTTGCATAGCGTCGACCGACGACAATGCGGTCAACCGAGAGATCGCGAAAGAGGCGCAAGAGCGGAACGTCCTGTTGAACGTAGTGGACGTAACGCCTCTGTGCACCTTCATAGCGCCCGCCGTATCCAGGCGTGGAGTGGTCACGTTGGCCGCATCCACGGGCGGCGCAAGCCCGGCGCTGGCACGCAAGTTCCGTGAGGTCCTGGACGGCAGCCCCATCGAGTCGGGCCATCCCGTAATGGAATACGCGGACCTCGCGCCAATTCTGGCCGATGCCAGGGCCGAGATACGAGGGAAGGGCATAACCCTTTTCACCGACCACTGGCAGGCCTGCATAACCGACAGGCTCGTCGACATGGTCCAGGACGGCAAATACGACGAGGCACGGGTCATTCTGCTCCAGGACCTGATGACAGGGACAACGTGCGACTGCACCGACGGCGTCTGCAAGATGTGGGAGGAAAAGAAGATGGTCGCCTCGGCCAATGGCGTCGGGTCCTAGATCCCGCGTCTGTGCGAATAGGAATTGGCGCGAACACCATGACCACGACTAACACGCTAAGAATCGGCACACGCACGAGCCCGCTTTCGTTGGCGCAGACCGATGAGGTGCTTGCGCAACTGAGGGCCGCGGCGCCAGACCTGCGGATTGAAGTCGTTCCGATGATTACGGAGGGCGACCGCAATAAGATCGCTCCCCTTCTTAGCATGGAGCGGGGCATGTTCGTGAAGGCGCTGGAAGTCGCCCTGCTGTCGAAGGAAGTGGACCTCGCCGTTCACAGCGCAAAGGACCTTCCCTCGGAGCTGCCGGATGGCCTGACCATCGGGGCCATAACAAAGAGGGAAGACCCTCGCGACGTAATCGTAAATAAGTGGGGCCTGCCGCTGGAAGAGCTGCCCGAAGGCGCGAGGATCGGCACAAGCAGTCCAAGACGCATCGCTCAGCTCAAAGCTGTGCGGCGCGACATCAGCTTCATCCCGATTCGGGGAAACGTGGGCACGCGGTTGGAAAAGGCCCAGGGCAGCGACTACGACGGCGTAGTCCTGGCCGCCGCCGGCATCATAAGGCTCGGAAGGCAAGACGAGATCAGCCAGTACCTGCCGCCCGAGCTATGCGTACCCGACGTTGGACAGGGCACCCTCGCCCTGGAGATCCGAGCCACGGACGAGAAAACACGGAGCCTGGTGGCCGGGGCGGACCATCGCCAATCCAGCCTTGCGGTGAGGGCGGAGCGTGCCTTCCTGAAGGCTATCGGTGGCGGATGCACGGTGCCGGTCGCCGCATACGCCGTAATCGAGAACGATGAGATCGTCATGTCGGCTATGGTATCGACGCCAAATGGTTCTCAGATTCTTAAGCGCAACGACAGATTCGGAATAAATTCGCCAGAGCTGGCAGGTGAAACGATAGCCAAAATATTGTTGTCAAGCGGCGCTGATACAATACTCGGCGTAGGCGTGTCGTAAGATGCCTGGAATCGTCTATCTGGTGGGTGCGGGGCCCGGCGACCCCGGCCTCATTACGGTCAAGGGCATGAGGCAGGTCGAGCTTGCGGACTGCATCGTTTACGACCGCCTTACCAACAGAACCCTGCTGGAGGCCGCGCGCGACGACGCCGAGCTGATCGACGTCGGAAAGATTCCCGGCAAGTCCGACAACAAGCAAGAAGACATCAACGAGCTTCTCGTAAGGCTGGGCAAGGAGGGCAAGCGCGTCGTCCGATTGAAGGGCGGCGACCCCTTCGTGTTCGGACGCGGAGGCGATGAGGCTGAGGCGCTTCGAGACGCCGGCGTCGCATTCGAAGTCGTCCCCGGAATCACATCGGCGATTGCGGCTCCTGCCTACGCGGGCATTCCCCTGACTCACAGAAGGTTTGCGTCGCATTTCACGGTCGTCACAGGCAACGAGGACCCGACCAAACCCGATTCCGCCATTGACTGGAGTGCCCTCGCAGGACAGGGCGGGACCCTCGTCGTGCTTATGGGCAGGGAGAACCTGGCCGGAATCACGGAAACCCTGGTGAAGAATGGCCGGTCGCCCGATACGCCGGTCGCCCTGGTGCAGTGGGGAACGGAGCCCTTCCAGCAGACCTTGACCGGCACGCTGGCCGATATCGCGGACCGTGCCGAAACCGCCGACTTGAAGCCACCCATAGTCACAATCATAGGCGACGTCGTCAACCTTCGTGAGAAGCTTGCATGGTTCGACAACAGGCCTCTCTTTGGCCGGCGGGTCCTGGTTACGAGGACACGTACCCAGGCCAGCAGCCTATCGAAGCTACTGCTGGGGCGTGGGGCGATGCCCGTCGAGCTACCGACTATTGAGATACAAAAACCAGAGGTCACCGATAGCCTGGACGCGCCTCTAAAGCAACTGGAAAACTTCGACTGGGTGGTCTTCACCAGCGTCAACGCCGTCGACGTCGTGTTCGAACGCCTGGATGCGCTCGGCCTGGATGCCAGGGCGTTCTCGGGATGCAAGGTCGCCGTAATCGGGCCCGCCACTGCCGAAGAGCTCAAGAATCGAGGCATCGCCCCGGATCTAGTCCCGGAATCGTTTGTGTCCGAGTCCCTTGTCGAAGCCTTGAAGGCCCGGAGCATGCAAGATTCGAAGGTGCTGCTGCCTCGGGCCGACATAGCTCGCGACGCACTCTCCCAGGGACTCAGGGCGCTGGGCGCCGACGTGGATGAGGTCACGGCCTACCGCACCGTCACTCCCGCCGACACGGCCAAGAGGGCGAGGGACATCGTGTCCAAGGGCGTAGACGTAGCCACCTTTACGAGCTCGTCGACGGTCCGGAATCTGTCCAGGGCGATGAACGGCGAGCTGGAAATGCTCTCCCAGGCGACAATTGCCTGCATCGGTCCGATTACGGCCGACGCGGCTAGAGAAGTCGGCCTGGCACCTGATATAGTATCTAGTGAGCACACGATACAGGGCCTCGTGAATGCCTTAGAGGCCTACTTCACGCATAAGGGGGTGTCGCATGAGTAGCTTTCCGCGCGTGCGACTACGCAGGTTGAGGGGGTCCGCCGCACTTCGTGGACTGGCCCGGGAGACACGCCTGAGCGCCAGTGATTTCATATATCCCATTTTTGTCACACATGGCCGGGATGTTCGAAATGAGATCGACCCGATGCCCGGCATCTATCAGCTTTCGCTCGACCACCTGATTACGGAAGTGGGCGAGGTGGAGTCCCTTGGAATCCCCGCCGTTCTGCTGTTCGGCATACCCGCGAAAAAAGACGCCGAAGGCACCGAGGCCTACGAGACCAACGGCATTCTGCAGGAGGCGATTCGCGTAATCAAGCAGACGGCGCCTGATCTCCTGGTAATAGGCGACGTGTGCCTCTGCGAATACACGGACCACGGCCACTGCGGAGTGATTGAGAACGAGACCGTGGACAACGACAAGACCCTGGAGCTTCTCGCGAAGATGGCGGTCTGCCAGGCGGACGCGGGCGCGGACATCGTCGCACCGTCGGCCATGATGGACGGCCAGGTCGGCGCCATACGCGCTGCGCTGGA
Organism: Chloroflexota bacterium; assembly: GCA_022565015.1. Lineage (GTDB taxonomy): Bacteria > Chloroflexota > Dehalococcoidia > Lucifugimonadales > JADFKI01 > JADFKI01. The sequence continues at coordinate 4,604 of JADFKI010000128.1, read as the reverse complement.
CTCCTATGGCTACGAAAACCTGCCCATAATGGCCTATTCGGCCAAGTACGCATCGGGCTTTTACGGACCGTTCAGGGTGGCTGCGGACTCGACTCCACAGTTCGGCGACCGCAACGGCTACCAGATGGACCCGGCCAACGTTCAACAGGCCATGCGGGAGATCGAGCAGGACATCGAAGAGGGCGCCGACATCGTCATGGTCAAGCCGGCCCTGTCCTACCTGGACGTGATTGCCACCGCCAAGAAGAAGTTCGGCTACCCCATGGCCGCCTACAACGTCAGCGGTGAATACTCGATGGTGAAGGCGGCGGCCGAGAACGAGTGGATAGACGGCCAGCGCATCACCATGGAGATACTGACGTCCATCAAGAGGGCGGGCGCGGACATGATCATCAGCTATCACGCCAAGGAGATGGCCAGATGGTTGGCGGTCTAGCCTACGCCTGAGCCCAGGCTTCCCCATCGTGCGGGAGGCCAGACGCGGCTGACGACCCTGCCCAGTACCGATTCCAGTTCAACCGCACCGTACAACCTACTGTCGGCGCTGTGCGCCCTGTTGTCCCCCATGACGAAATAGGCGCCATCGTCGACATTCCACGCACGGTCGTCGAGGCCGAGGCTGGACGGCAGACCGTCTAAATAGGGCTCATGAAGCGGCTCGCCGTCGATGTAAAGACTGCCCTCGCGCAGTCGGACCTCTTCTCCGGGCAGACCGATGACCCTTTTTACAGCCTCATCGTTGCCGCCCTTATCGGCGGCGCGTACGATGATATCGCCTCGCTTCAAAGGGGAGTTGCCTCGGCTTCTAACCAGCAGCCAGTCACCGGGCCGGATAGCAGGGAGCATGCTCCTGCCCCTCATGTCGTCGCTTCTTACGATCGAAATCCGATAGCACACTGTTCTACCCAGTCCCCGGCGTTTCCATGATTCTTCGAGCATTCTAGCCCAAAGAGGCCGACTTGTCTGTGGTGTCACCCGCATTGCCGGAAACGAGGCGCGACGGCTGAATACTTGCAGAGCGTGGGTGATTATTGTATCTTTCTAGCATTCATTGAATCTCATTGAAAGGAAGTGCACTACATGTCGGTAAAGTCAGTAATAAGGCGAGTGTGGCCCGTCCACTATGCCGACGCACACTGCGATATTCCATGTGGAATTTATGACCCCATCTCGGCCAAGATCGCGGCTCAGACCGTTCTGAAGATGGTCATGAGAATCACTGCGTTGGAGGGCTCGACGGCGAGCTCGGCTGAAGAGCGCCAGGCCTACGCCAATAATATCGGCCGATACATCATCGTCAAGGAAGAGCATGCCACGCTGGCGAAGAAGGAGCTCGACATTCTGTGGCACGACTACTTCAGGCCCGACCACCTCGAAAAGTACCCCGACCTGCACACCAAAATCTGGAACGCCACCAAGCTGGCCTCGGCGAACAAGCAGGGCATCAACATGGAATCAGCGCAGAATCTGGTGGATGCCGTGGACGAGATCGCGACGATCTTCTGGGCCACCAAGGGCGTCGAATACAGCGACCCCAACGCAGCGGTGCGACTGGGGACCTAGGCCTTTTCCCGGAGCGAGGTACAGGCTCTCATGGTTCGACGAGCTCTCCGCAGAAGCGGTCCGATGGATCGGACTCCGAGATATTCCTCATAGGAGTCGAAGAGTCCAAAGATATACAACATAAGGAGTCGGACGCCACGAATGGTTCGACAAGCTCTCCGCAGAAGCGGAGTCCGAAGATATACATATTAAGGAGTCGGACACCACGAACGGGCAATCTTCCGTTCTTCCTGTCCGACTCTTTCAGCAGAATATCTTCCGCCCGAAGCGGATTGTGCGGAAGGCATTGTCGAAGGACTGTAAAACGTCCAAATAAGGTTTTCGGAAAGGCTTCTAGCCGTCCAGGCCGCGTCAAGTGCTGCGATCCATTTTTGAAACGGCCGCTAATCTCGGACGTTTCAACCCAGGCGGCAGCCTTGCCTGTTATAGCCAAAACCATTATAGGCGTAGGAGCTCTTCACAGAGATGCGCGGCGTCCACAAGGTCGGGGATGGACACGTATTCGCGGACCGTGTGCATGTTGTGGTCCGCCATGCCGACGACGACGGCGCTTATGCCGTTCAGGCGAAAGACGTTGCCGTCGGTGCCGCCCCCTGACGGACTCATGACGGGCGTGAGCCCCAGGTCGGCCAGCGCCTTCTTGACCAGCGCCGTGGCCGCATCATCGTCGGTCAGGGTGTACGTCTCGAACTCGGTGTGCAGGTGCTGCTGAATGTCCGCCTCCGGATAAAGCTTCTTGACCTCGTCAACTGCCTCGGATATCTGAAGCCGGAGACCGTCCAGAGTCTCCAGGTTGCGGCTCCTGAACTCGCCGCGCACCACCGCGCTCTCCGGCACGGCGTTCCTCACGGTCCCGCCCTCGAAGTTGCCCACGTTGAAGGTAGTCTCTTCGTCGAGCCGTCCCTGTGGCATGCGCGTGATGATCTCCGCCGCGATTCTGATGGCGGAGAGGCCCTTTTCGGGCTCGACGCCCGCGTGCGCGGCGCGGCCCGTCACCTCGATATCGAAGCCTATGTAGGTCGGGCTTGCCGACGTTATCTGGCTTGGAGGTCCCTCGCCGTCGAACACGATGGACTCCTTTGCAGATAACATCGAGAAGTCCAGGTTCCGAGCCCCCACGAGGCCGATCTCCTCCTCGCGGGTAAAGGCGACCTCGACGCTCCTGTGGGGCGTGCCGTCTTCGTTGATGGACTCCAGCGCCTCCAGGATGGCCGCGACGCCGGCCTTGCAGTCTCCGCCCAGAATCGTCGTGCCGTCGGAGAGCACGCGGTCGCCCTCGACTCTCGGCTTGATGCCCCGTCCGGGCTCCACCGTGTCCATGTGGGCCGAAAGCAGAAGGGGATCGTCTCCTCCATCGCCGGCGATGACGTTTCCGTAATCGTCGCGTTGGACCGTCAGCCCCAGCGCCTCGAGGCGGCCGATCAGGTCTTTGGCCATCTCCTCCTCTTCGCCGGAGGGGCTGTCCACCTGCACGAGCTCGGTAAACGTCTTCACGATTCGGTCGCGGTTTATCATGTCTTCTCCGGTAATGTTTTGGCGTTCAACAAGGCCTGCGAATTATTGTATTTGCTGCCCATCTGGTGTCAAGGGCAGGGAAGGGGTCGTCCTGTCATCTCGCGGATGTTGACTTCCTCGTATTGTCATTTCGAGTCCGCCCCAATACAGGCCGAATCAAGAGAAGAAAAATAGACTTGCCGGGGCTTCGAGGTTAAACTACACGCCAAATCGAGGCGCCACGCATTCGCATGCGACCTAAGGACCCAGACGTGACAACGGAAGAGCGGGAAGAAAAAACTCAATACGCGACGATGATTCGAGACCTTCCGCAGGGAGAGCGGCCCCGCGAGAGGCTGAGGGACTACGGCCCATCTTCGCTGAACAACGCCGAGCTGATCGCGATTCTGCTCAGGGTAGGCTCCGAGGGCGAGAGCGTCGTCAACCTGGCGTCACGTGTCGTCTCGGAGTTCAAAGGCCTGCGTGGCCTCGCCAGGGCGACCTACGGCGAGCTGTGCGCCATGCACGGCATCAGCGACGCCAAGGCCTGCCAGCTCCTGGCGGCGTTGGAGCTGGGGCGCAGGCTGATGTCGCTGCACCCGGAAGACAGGCCGGTCATCGGGTCTCCGCGAGACGTGTATAACCTTCTGGCCCCGGAGATGACCTTCCTCGACCAGGAGCATCTCAGGGTGCTCTTGCTGAACACGAAGAACGAGGTGCTGTCCAGCCAGGAGGTCTACAAGGGCAACGTCAACTCGTCGATGATTCGAGTCGCGGAGGTGCTGAGGCCCGCGATTCGGGAGAACTGTCCGTCGATAATCATCGTTCACAACCACCCGTCGGGCGACCCGACGCCCAGCCCGGAGGACATACTCGTTACGCGGCAGGTACGCGAAGGCGGACAGATGATGGACATAGAGTTGTTGGACCACGTCATCATCGGCGGCCAGGGCTTCGTCAGCCTAAAGGACAAGGGCCTGGGCTTTTAGCTGCGACCAGAATCGAAGGAGGCATCATGAGCGATAGGGAATTGGGAGACGTCGGCACGAAGTTCGTGTACGAGAACGAGCATGTAAAGGTCTGGGACCTCGTTTTGGAACCGGGACAGGCGAGCCCGTGGCACCACCACGCGATGAATTATCTATTTATTATCACGGAGCCTGGGACGCTGCGGGCAGAGCTCGACGACGGGACGTCGTCGGAGCGCGAATACAAGCTGGGTGAGGTCGTAATGGGCCAGAACAATGCCGTACACCGCGTCATCAACACCGGCAGCGCCCGCTACAGCAACACCATCATCGAGCTAAAGAATTAGTTTCGATAACAACTTTGGAGGTGACAAGAGGTGCCATGAACGAATACATACCTAGTCCCAGGGAATGGGTAGCAGAGCAGGTCGAGCTGTATGAAAGCAGCGGGGGCACCGACGGCTTAACCTTGAGGGACACGGGCCTGCCAGTCATTATTGTAACCAATAAAGGGTGGAGAACGGGCGCCGTCCGTAAGACCCCGTTAATGAGAGTCGTGGATGGAAATAACTACATCCT
>JADFKI010000127.1 GCA_022565015.1 Chloroflexota bacterium | reverse complement strand
AACGCCGCGAAGTATTCGGCGATGGGGGCGTCTGTAACCTCAACCATCACTACCCCTCCCTAGTTCCAGCATGATGGCTATTATTTTATACAAATTTTAGAAAATGCATAAGACGCGATTGCCCTGGGCCAGACCCCTGGGAAGCGGTTAGTGGGGATACGGGTCATGCGTGTGGATGGCACCGCCTCGGACTGGGGCTGGACTTTTATCCGCGAGTTCCTCGTCAAGTTTGGCCTCTTCACTGTGATAGCTGACATGGTATTGTGGGGCCTTTCGTCAGTTCTTGGCGGCTTATGGGCGTTCTGGGACAAAGACCTAGCTGACACTGTGATGTTGGGCCTTGCGTCAATTCTTGACGACTTATGGGCATTCTGGGACAAAGACCGCCAGACCTTACACGACAAGATAATGAAGACGGTTGTCGTGGACGACCGCGTGCTCCGATCTTTGCCCCCTGAGACCTCACCCGAAGTCGCGTAGGCAGCCCGGCTTCGCGCGTGGCCGCTTATCAATGACTTCGACTGGAGCCCGCTCCTCCGGTCACGATCCGGGGATATCGCTTCACGGGAAATCCCGCCCACTAAAAGTTGCCGGCAGGAACGCCTGTGCGTGCAGAATGTAATCGAGAGGCACCTAAAGTATCAGCGCAAACTTGCGCCGTAGAAGCCGAAAAAGGGCGCGTGCTGGCAGTAAGGGCCACCTCTTGCGCTACAACGTCGTCCTCCCCGCGAAAGCCGGGATCCATGTCTTCTCCCCGGGGCATCAATAGTAGGTATCTCGAACACCCTTAGATTGTTATTGGCGGCGCTCTTGATCACGTTGCTCCCGGGATAGACGATTGCACGCGCTCGTCCCAGTCCAAGCCAATGCTTGAAGGTAAATACCAGCGACCTGCGTCCATCCTAAAGAATGGTATTTCTCAGACGGCAGGTGTGGGCCGCCGTAAGGTGCTATGATTATTGTTGGGCCGCCTGCAAGCTGGATTTCAGCGATGGCGGCTCCGATATTTTTAACGCTCGAATCGGCAGCGGCGCTTCAGTGGCCGCTCGACCCACGAGAAGAGGATAAGAAAGCTAGATATGGCAACCCAGTCCAACGAAGGTATTCGTAATCTCGCGATTATCGCCCACGTCGACCACGGCAAGACAACCCTCGTAGACGCCTTGCTCAAGCAGGGCCAGGTATTTCGCCCCAACCAGGTCGTTGGCGAGCTTATCATGGACACCAACCCCCTCGAGCGGGAACGCGGGATAACGATCCTCGCGAAGAACACCGCCGTTACCTACGGGGGTGTGAAGATCAACATAATCGACACGCCGGGGCACGCCGACTTCAGTGGAGAGGTCGAGCGCATCATGAACATGGCCGACGGGTGTCTGCTGCTGGTCGACGCCGTCGACGGCCCCATGCCACAGACCCGCTACGTGTTGCAGCAGGCGCTGCGCCAAGACGTGAAGCCAATGGTGTTGATAAACAAGATAGACCGGGCCGATGCGAGGATCGCCGAGGTCGTGGACCTGGTGCAAGACCTGTTCCTGGAGGTTGTCACCGATTCGGAGCAGCTTGACTTTCCCGTCCTGTTCGCATCGGCGCGCCACGGATACGCCGTTGCCGACCTGGACGACCCAAGGGAGGACATGAAGCCGCTGTTTGAAGCAATCCTCGAGTACGTCCCACCCCCTTCCATAGACGAGGAGGGAACGCTCCAGATGCTGGTAGCCGCGTTGGACTACGACAACTACATTGGGCAGATCGCCATCGGCCGAATATTTCGAGGTGGTCTTAGAGCCGGCGGCAGCGTCTCAGTGGTGCACAGCGACGGCGAAGCTACCATTCACACGCTGGAGAAGGTATTCGTATTTCGTGGTCTGGAACGCCTGGAGGTCAAGGACCCGCAGGCGGGCGACATCGTCGCCGTATCCGGCGTCAAGAACGTGTCTATCGGCGATACCATTGCCGATGCTGAGCGACCCGAGGCGCTTCCCTCAATCGAGATAGAAGAGCCGACGGTCATGATGACCTTTGGAGTTAATTCCTCTCCCTTCATGGGAAAGGAGGGGGAATTCTGCACCTCGAGGATGCTCCACGACAGGCTGAAGAGGGAGCTTCGGACGAACGTCAGCCTGCGTGTTGAGACGACGTCCAGTGCGGACGAGTTCCTGGTATCCGGCCGGGGAGAGCTGCACCTTTCCATACTCGTCGAGACCATGAGGCGGGAGAAGTTCGAGCTTCAGGTTTCAAGGCCGGAGCCGGTGACCAAGGTCATCGACGGCCGCGTCCATGAGCCATTCGAGCGGCTGTTTATCGAGACCCGCTCGGACTTTATCGGCGCCATTACCGAAAATCTCTCCGACCGGCTGGCGAGTCTTGTGGATATGAAAAGCGACGGCGACGGCAACGTAAACCTGGAGTACGACATTCCTACGAGGGGACTCATAGGATTTCGCTCCTTCTTTCTGCGCGCCACACGCGGCAACGGCGTGATGAACAGCGTATTCACCGGCTATAAGCCGATGGAGGGTGAAGTCAAGACCACGGTCTCCGGCGTCCTGGTGGCATCGGAGGCCGGTACGTCGGTCACCTACGGTCTGTTGAACGCCCAGGGCAGGGGCTCCACCTTCGTCGAGCCGGGAACCCAGGTCTACGAAGGCATGATCATCGGCATGCATCCAAGAGATGAAGACATCGAGATCAACGTTTGCAAGGAAAAGAAGCTGACGAACATGCGATCATCGACCGCCGACATCGTCAAGCGCCTGAGCCCGTCGGTGAAGATGAGCCTCGAGGAGCAGCTGGACTTTATCTCGTCAGACGAGCTCGTCGAGGTAACCCCCAAGAGCTATCGGCTTCGCAAGAAGGAGCTCTCCTCGTTGCGGCGCCACCGCCTGCGCAAGGGCTGAGCCGGTACTACATCGCGCCTATCTGCCTGACGAGCCCGACAACGCTTGCGATGAGAATCAGCCCGATGACGGCGCGGCGAAAAATCAAGTCGTTCATTCGGTAGGCCAGGCTGTTTCCGAGCCAGAAGCCGAGCAGACACGGCACGAGGACGGCGGCCAGAATCGTGAGGCGGTCCGGCGTGTACAGCCCCCCCGCGACGAATCCGGCGATGCCCGCGGACTCCATGAACACGAAGTACAGGGCCAGGGAGACTCGCAGCGCATGCCTGTCCCATCCCTGGGCGAGCAGAAACATCACCAGCAACGGACCACCCACGCCCGTGGATATTATCAAGACACCGACGAGCAGGCCGACAACGGGCCCCGTCACTCTCGGCCACGGCCACCTGACGTTCAGGTTCAAGATGTTGAGGGCGGTGAACGTCAATATGAGGATAAGGATAGCGATGCTGAGCGCGCCGCTGTCGGCGTTTTTAAGCACGAAGGACCCGATCAACCCCCCTATGAGCCCGGCGACCGCAATCGGCAACGTCTCCCTGAACCGAAGGTAGTAGCGGTTTCTCGCAAGTATCAGTACAACGATTGGAAGGGTAACGCTCTCCATGACGACGACTGCGGTCTGCGGGTCGAACATCAGCAGCAGTAGCGGCATCGAAACGAGGCCGATGCCGAATCCCAGGGCGCTGAACACGGTCGAGGCCAGCAGAACGATGACCGCAGCCGCAACAAGCTCCGGCACGACGATATCGGGCATCACTTCAGCTGCGGAAGTCTTGGCATGATGGGGAGATAGGCTCCTGCGAAGGTCTAGACAACAGGCGGCGGGCCCCATTATACAGAAGCCCACAGAGATACTATCTAGACAGGCGCAGGAACGCGAGGCCTCTGTGCGAGGGGGCGAAACCAGGCCCAACTGGGTGCCGCGAAAGACGTAATGGAATATTGGAGAAACAGATGGGGCGGCCACTGAAGCCGCCTCATCCGCTTGTTAGCTGAGGTTCATAGACGCTAAGCGCTCATTGCTGGTAGATACTCTGTCAATCAACCGCCGTAGCCGTCATCGGCGGCATCATTTGCTTCAGCATCGTCGTGCCCGTCAGCATCGTCGTGGGCCTCGTCGTCGTCGTGCGCCTCTACGTCATCATGGGCTTCAGCATCATCGTGCCCTTGGCTCTCGTCGTGAGCCTCTGTATCGTCGTGAGCTTCGCCGTCGCCGTGCCCTTCGCCGTCGTCGTGAGCCTCTGTATCGTCGTGAGCCTCTGCATCGTCGTGCGCCTCGGCATCGTCGTGCGCCTCGGCGTCATCGTGCGCTTCGGCATCGTCATGAGCTCCGTCGTGGCCGTCTTCAGAATCGCTTATCATCTCTCCGCCCAGTATCAGCTCCAAGCCATGTGCGGCCTCAAGAAAATCTCCGGCAACGAGCAGATCGAAAATTTCTTCTCCCATCTCATGCTCACGCTCGGCAGCCATTTCAAGGAAATGCTCGATGTGATGGGCGGCGATTTCGGCTTCGTCAACGCGGGCCGAAGACAGAGCAAGTTTGAGGTGCATAGTGGCCTCGTCAATCCCTGTCTGGTCAAGGCCGGCTAACATGGTTTCAACTACGTGGGCAGCCTCATGAACTTCGCCCGCTTCAATAAATAAAAGCGTGTCCCGCATGCGGGCAAGATGCTGCCCTTCCGTTAGCTCCATGATGTGATTGACGTGATGAGCTGCCTCCGTCCCTTCCTCTGCTTCGAGGGCAAACAGTGCCATCCAGTGGTGTAACGTTAGCTTCTCTCCCGAACCGGGAGCACGGCCGTGAGCGTGACCGCCCTCGAGACCGCCGATAAAGTCGGCTATTGCTTCCAACTCCTCGTTGGAGATCGTGTCGGGTGGAAATATCGGCATCAGGCCTATGGGAGCCCTCGCCTGCCGCTTTACTTGCGCTCGGCTGTGTCCCGGCAACGCCGGTGCAAAGTCTGTGCCCTCGCCATTTTGGCCGTGGCATGCGGAGCAGCCTTTCGCGACAAATAGTTCATGCCCTCTAGACAGCGCCGGCTCGGCGACGGGTTGAGTATTAGCGATAGCGCCAGGTGGGAGCGGCGATAGTGGAGGTGGAGTAGAGTCCGTAGAGGCGGCAAGTCCTGATCCCGCGTTTGGAGCCGTCGATGGAGCGGCTGCGGGGGCGCCTGCACAGGCGGAAATCGCGATCGTCAGAACCGCGATAGTCGATGTAAAGGCTAACAGCTTGATCAGTCTACCAGTGGACATACATCGCCTCCGAATCAAGGTTCTCTCCACTCATTGGACTATATCAAGAGCCGTATGAAGGAAACATGAAGAAGCGGCCTTCTGACGTGAGGACTTTGTGAATAATTTAGCAATTGTCCCGTTAAGTTACAAGCGCAATTCCGGTTACCAAGACATGATAATGTTTAATAACCCCGTCGGCTACACCATTAGTCTTCTTTACTTTTGACCCCTTCAGAGATTATCCGTCTTGCGGAGCAGGGTGTCATGAGACGCGTCTTCACACTGTCACGCGAAAGGCATATCGTTGACCTTACGTTCTTGGGCCAAATAGCAATGGAACTTGCCTGTGAGCCCGCTTAAAGCTATGCTTCGAGATGAGGATTTGATCATACGAACTCTCCCAGAGGAGGTAGGCCTGCATGACTACGCTGACGGCCAAGGACAACCTGCCCAAGGACCATCCCGTCTACGGCCTGAAGACGCCCCGAGAGGTGCGCTCCCTGATCCGAAAGGGCGAGTGGGACTTCTACACCAAGGGCCTGGCGATGGGATATACACAGGCAAACCTGGTTGTGCTGCCCGAAGAGGACGCCTTCGAGTTCCTCGTCTTCTGTCAGCGCAACTCCAAGCCTTGCCCCGTCATAGACGTCACCGACGTTGGCTCGCCGGAGCCCGCCTACACCGCGCCGGGCGCCGACCTGCGGACTGACCTTCCCCGCTATCGAGTCTTCAGGAACGGCGAGATCGTTGACGAGCCCACGAACATCACCGACTACTGGCGCGACGACCTCGTCGCCTTCCTGCTGGGCTGCAGCCTGACCTTCGAGGGCGCTCTGCTGGAGGCCGGCGTCCCGATACGCACCCTGGAGATGGGCATCGGCACGTGCGACTTCGTCACGTCCGTCCGCTGCAATCCGTCAGGCAAATTCCACGGGCCGATGGTCATGAGCATGCGGCCCATGACTCCCGCGCAGGCCGTTCGGGCCACGCAGGTAACGACGCGCTTCTCGGCGACGCACGGCGCACCCATGCACATCGGCGACCCTTCGGCCATCGGCATCGAGGACATTAACGACCCGACGTTCGGCTCCGCCGTCGAAATCAAGGAGGGCGAGGTGCCCGTGTTCTGGGCCTGCGGCATCACGCCTCAGACCGTGGCGCTGGAGTCCAAGGTCGAGTTCATGATCACACACAAGCCGGGTCACATGTTCATCACGGACATCAGCGACGCCGAAGTGGCCTTGTTTTAGAGGACAAGACAGGTGACAAATTGGAGGCGGACTTGACCGACACAGAACCAAAAGACATAGGCCTGGCCATCGTCGGCTGCGGCACCGTTGGCCGCATCAGGGCCATGCTGGCCAAGGACTACCCCGGCGTGAAGTGGCTGGGCCTGTGCGACATCAACGAGGAGGTCGGTCAGAAGCTTGCCGAGGATTCAGGCGCCGATTTTTTTACCGGAGATTTCAGTACCCTTCTAAAACGGCCCGAGGTGACCGCGGCGATCATCGCCACCGACGAGAATTTCCACGTGGAACCGACGCTGCTGGCGGTGGAGCAGGGGCACGACCTGTTCATCGAGAAGCCGCTGGCCACGGACGCAGAGGAGTCGGCCCGCATTCTAAGTGCGATCGAGTCAAGCGACATCGACGCCGTCGTAGGCTACACCCAGCGATTTCGACGCCGGTTCATCGCCGTCAAGGAGAAGGTGAGCACCGGCCAGATTGGCGACGTCACCGCCGTCGTCACGCGAGCCCTCATGAACCGCATGGCCCCCATGGCCAGCATCCGGCGCACCAACGACCGCCGTCACCTGACGCCCATGGTCGTCTCCGGGACGCACTCGCTGGACATCTGCATGTGGCTGATGGAGGGCAAGACACCCGTCTCCGTGTACGCGCGTTCGTCGGACAAGCTGCTCGGCAAGCACGGCACCAAGGACGCGACCTTCGGCATCTTCACGATGGACGACGGCACAATCTGGAGCATGAACATAAGCTGGGCGCTCCCCGTGGCGTGGCCCGGCGCGGTCTATGGCCTGGAGATAGGCATCATCGGCACCAGGGGCGTCATCGACATCGAGGACACCCATCGCGACGTCGTCATGGCGTCTGAGATTCCACAGGGTGCGGCCGTACAGCCCGGAGGGCTTCGAACCCGACTTTCAGCGCCACGTAGAGTTCATGACCAGCTACCCGCCCGGCGACATGTACAATGGGGAGCTTTGGGGCCCCATGCGCGAGGAGACGAACTCGTGGCTAGGGAGGCTGCACACGGGCAAGAAGACCCACCACGCGACCGTCGTCGACGGCCACCGCAACCTGATGCTTACGATGGCGATGGACCTGTCGGCTGAACGAGGCCAAGAGGTGCGGCTACCCGTAGACCCCCGTGAGCTTAGATAGGTTTCAGGCCCGGTGCTGCGGAACGCGGTAGGCAGGGATATCGGTTCATGCCCATAATAATGCCAGCCTTGGCAGGGCCATTTACTCTGCTATTATTCATTCTGGCAAGTTGCGGGTCCCCAGCGGCGGAGGCACCAGATCCAGACGTGGCGCCGATACTCCAGATAACTCCCCTGAACCAGGTCCCCATTTCGACCATACGTAATTGGCGTTACATAGAGATCGAGCTTGAAGATAGCAACCGACCTGTCTTTGCTGCGATGATTCCCCAGGATGCCGAGGTTATCGAGCCTAGAATCGGTGGTGACTCTTGGAGCGGGGCTATAAAATATGGTGCAACGAGTTTGAGTTTTGGTGGAGGCCTCAACTACCAGAGAATCTATGGCATCGTTGGAATCAACAAGTCTGATGATGCAGAGCAACACGTCATTTCGAACGAAATTATGGGCGGACGGCCAGCTACGATGGTCCGGCCCAGGGATGGCGTAAAAGGAATCACGGGCGTGATAATTGAGGACTTCCGTCCTCTTAATAGGAATTTCGCTATGGAGGGCGGCGCGCCTACAAGGGAGGAACAGGCGATTGCGTTTGCAATCTACCGGACCATTAGAAGACTCGACCGGGTGGGCATTGTCTGGATTACCTTAGACGTTTCCCCGCGTCTTGATTCTGAACAGCCAACTGCCAACGCCTCATCGGAGGCGGCTGATGAAGGCGCCGGTCCTGGTATATTAGTCTATGACATTGCTTCCGAGATGTATGTGGCCGAACGGGCCGCGTCATCAGCTGGAACGATCGGTATAAGACTCGAACCCGGTGAATACCGACTCGAGGCGCGTGACGATGACGACCCGTTTGAGGGCCTACCAATGAGCATCACTGTTGCGAACGGTCAAGCCAGCTACGTTAAGATCGGTCTAACGTTAAACTCTAATGGACCGTAGGCTTTGTGTGGTGGACCCACTGTGTACGCAGAAGGTGCACCTACCATATTTAGGGTTAGCCTACGGCGGAACGTGGTCGGCAGGGATATCGAATCATACACATGTCATAACGATTGAAAAAAACGGAGGAAAATAATTGACGATGGAGCAGATTAACGTCGGAGTAATAGGCACGGGCTGGTGCGGTGGCATCCGTTCCAGGGCCAGCGCCGAAAGCGCACTCGTAAGCGACCTTCACATCGCGGAGATCAACCCGGAACGCCTCGAGGAGGTCAGTGCCGAGTGCCGGGTCGCCAGCGCGACGACAGACTACCACACCCTGCTGGCCCGAGGGGACGTCGCCGCCGTCATGATTTCGGCCACGCCCGAGCACACGCACTACGCCATCGCCAGGGACAGCCTGAACGCCGGCAAGCACGTGCTCCTGGAGAAGCCCATGAGCCTGACCCTTTCCGAGGCCGACGAGCTCGTGGAGCTGGCCAAGAGAAAGAACGTAAAATTCACCATCGGCTACTCCCAGCGCTTCAATCCCAAGTACGCCTTCGTTCACAAGTCGCTGAAAGAGGGCACGATAGGCAGGGCCGTCAGCGCCATCGTGAGCCGCCACATCACCCGCAGCCTCGGCGACAGGATAAGCGGACGCATACTGCTGTCGCCCGCCGCCATGGAGGCGACCCACGACATCGATTTCGTGCTGTGGTGCATGGAGCCCGCCAGGCCCATCCGCGTCTACGCGCAGTCGGGCTACGGCGTCATGAAGGAGAAGAACGGCCTCGCGGACACAGTGTCCATAGTCGTCACCCTGGACAGCGGCGTCGTGTTCACGGTCAGCGCGGGCTGGACGATGCCGCCGGGCTACCCCAACTACTCCGGCACGTGGATCGAGATCGTCGGCACCGACGGCATGCTCGTCGTCGACGACACGCACCGCGACGTCATCCTGAACACGATAGACAGGGGCATCGAGCTGCCCATGTCGTCGATGCCGGGCGAGTTCGTGGGCCACGTCTTCGCGGGCCCCATGTACAACGAGACGCTCCACTTCCTGGAGGCGGTCGCCTACGACAGGCCGGTGATGGTCACGCCCGAGCAGGCCCGCCAGGCGATGGAGGTCTACATGGCCGCCGACCTGTCGGTAGCCACAGGGGAAGCCGTCTCACTGCCCATGACCACGGCCCAGATCGCCCAAGCCGCTCCGGTGTGAGGGGGGATGTGCGTATAACTTTTATGGACGATTGAACAATGTATTGCGGTGCAAAGTCGATTTATTCTTACTATTTCGGTATTCTAAACTGCAACGGGTCACATATTGTTGAACCATTCATGGAGGGTAACAATTGCTAAGGTGTCTTGGCGGCAATAAGCAAGCAAATCTTTCTTGAGAATCCCTACCTCCTCATCCGTGTACCGC
>JADFKI010000126.1 GCA_022565015.1 Chloroflexota bacterium | reverse complement strand
CCGCATGGAGGGTTTTTTAGTTTCTCGATTCGCGGGGCGCCATGAAGAGGGCCGGATGCGCATGGCCCGGTGGATAAGAGAGGGCAAGGTCAAGTACAGGGAGGATGTCGTGGAGGGACTGGAGAACGCGCCCAGGGCCTTCATAGGCTTAATGCGCGGCGCCAACTTCGGCAAGCTGCTCGTCAAGGTGTCGGAGGAGTAAGCTAATGGCCGATTAGGTAGTGAGGGCCTTTTACGAAGGTTATGAGGCTGCGGCTACAAGGCCGTGCAGGGACTGATGACCCCAAAAGAGCCCCTGTGTTATAGTCTGCATATTCTCGAAAAGGCCAGGCAATTCAGAATGTCTTAGGAGAAGAAACATGAGAACCGTCGATGCCATTGCGCAGATTCTGAAGCAAGAGGGGATAAAATACCTCAGCGTCTTCCCCACGACGCCCATCATAGAGGCGACCGCCGATATTGGGATTCGGCCCATCATCTGCCGGCAGGAGCGCGTCGGCGTGGGCATCGGCGACGGCTACTCCCGCGTTACCAACGGCAGCCCTCCCGGCGTGTTCGCGATGCAGTACGGCCCGGGCGCGGAGAACGCCTTCGCGGGCATCGCCACGGCCTTTTCCGACGGCGTCCCATTGCTCCTGCTGCCCCTCGGTCACCCCAGGGACAGGGACGGCATCTTTCCGCACTTCTCCTCCATGCGCAGCTACGCGGACGTTACCAAGTTCATCGAGCAGCTGAATTCGCCCGGCCGCGTTGTCGAGACCATGAGGCGGGCGTTCGTGGCGCTAAAGATGGGACGCCCCGGTCCGGTCATGGTCGAGATTCCTGCGGACGTTGCGACTGCCGAGGTGGACGAATCCCTCGTCAGCACCTATCAGCCCGTGAAGGCGACGACTTCCGGGGCGAACCCCGCCGACGTCATGGAGGCCGCAAAGGCCCTGCTAAACGCACAACACCCTGTCATTCATGCGGGCCAGGGCGTGCTCTACGCCGAGGCCACGTCGGAGCTGATCGAGCTTGCCGAGCTCATACAGGCCCCCGTAATGACGACCATGGCGGGTAAGAGCGCGTTCCCGGAGAAGCACCCGTTGGCGCTGGGAAGCGGGTCCGGTGTCATGAGCAGGCCTGTCTTCCACTTCCTGTCCAGGGCAGACATTGTCTTCGGCATCGGCACCAGCTTCACCAAGCACGGAATGACCACCACCATTCCTGCCGGAAAGGTCATCATCCACGCAACGAACGACTCGGTGGACATCGGGAAGAACTACCAGGTCGAGCACCCGATTCTCGGAGACGCCAGGCTGGTGCTGCAGCAGTTCATCGACGCCTGCAAAGACCTCCTCAGCACACGCGACCGCGCCAACGGCTCCGTCGCCGATGAGATCGCCAACGTCCGAGAGGAGTGGCTGAACGAGTGGATGCCCAAGCTCACGTCCACCCAGACGCCGATCACGCCCTACCGTGTGATCTGGGAGTTCATGCAGAGCGTGGACCCCAACGACGCCATAGTCACCCACGATTCGGGAAGCCCCAGGGACCAGGTGATGCCCTTCTACCAGGCCGGTGGGCCGCGGACCTATATCGGCTGGGGCAAGTCCCACGGACTGGGCACGGGCCTGGGCCTCAACATGGGCGCAAAGCTGGCGGACCCGGACAAGTTTGTGGTCAACTTCATGGGAGACGCCGCCTTCGGTATGACCGGGCTGGACTTCGAGACCGCCGTACGCAGCAACATCCCCATTCTGACCGTCGTCTTCAACAACTCGACGATGGCGGTCGAGACCTCGTCCATGGCCCAGTCCCACGAGCTGTTCCGGACGAGGGACCTGGGCGGCAAATACGCGGACATGGCCAGGGCGATGGGCGGCTGGGCGGAGCGCATAGAAGACCCGTCAGACGTTGCGGCCGCGATCGGTCGCGCCAGAAACGCCACCGAGAACGGACAGGCGGCGCTGCTGGAGTTCATCACCAGCGCCGAGACGGAGACCTCCCACAGGCGGGCCTTCGTCTAAACGAGGCCTATAATTGAGGATAGAACATTGACTGGAGGGGCGCTCACGATAGCGCCCCTTTCCGGTTGTCCATAAGCCGAGCTTCTTAATCCGAGAGTCCATATGCAACCGTCCTGGCACAACGACCCAGACCTGCCCTACGAATATCATCTGCTCATCGCGCACCCTTCGCTGCCACGGGTACTCTTGATGGGGAAGGAAGGCGATTGGAGGCTGCCTTCGTTTGTGCCCGACGAACGCGATTTTCGAGTGGTCGGTCATATAAACGAGGCGGCAAGGTCCTTGCTCGGCATGAACACATTCGTCAGGCGCTGCCTTCGTCACCACTACGACCCTGAATCATTGACTCAGTACCGCGTTTACTTACTAGCTTGCCGGGAAGGCAACAGTTCCATACCTGACAATTGCCGCTGGTTCGGCCAGAAGGGCCTGCCGGAGATAGGCGACCCGGAACACCTGGAGGTCGTGGGGCGTTGGCTGAATGAAGCTGAGGGCAGCGCCCCCGACCAGCGAGCCCCCTGGTGCGCGGCAGGCTGGCTCAGGGAGGCCGCGACCTGGATAGGCGAGCAGCTCCAAAACGCCGGCGTCTCTCAGGAAGGGCCAATCGAGCAGCTTCGCTCGTGGTCGCTATCGTGCCTGCTGCGCCTGCCCACCAGTGAGGGCGACGTGTACTTCAAGGCCGTGCCTTCGTTTTTCCGCGGGGAGCCGGCGGTCATGCGCTCCCTATCGGAACGCTATCCGGACCTGGTTCCGCCGCCCCTGGCCGTCGATGTCCAGAAGGGCTGGACGCTCATGTCGGACTTCGGCGGTCAATTACTCGGCAGCGTACCCGAGGTTGACGCATGGGAGGAGTCGACACGGGCTTTTTCACGGCTCCAAGTCGAGCAGTCGAAGCGCGTCGAATCCTGGCTTGAGCTCGGCTGTCCCGACCGAGGTCTCAAGACGCTGGCGGGCATGATCGACGCGCTGTTCCAGGACTCCGATCTCCTCATGCTTGGCGCGCCCTGGGGCATCACGCATGAAGAGCTCAGCCGACTGCGGGGCATGTCCTTGCGGCTAAAGCTCATGTGCGCGAGGCTCGCCGACTTCAGTATTCCCCACACGCTGGTCCACGGCGACCTCGGTGGCAACGTCGTCGTAAAGCGCGACGGTTTCGTGTTTTTCGACTGGACCGACGCATGTATCTCACACCCGTTCATAGATACGGCCACGATAATCAGCTGGGTCTTCGATGAGATGGAGCTGCCGATGGAAATCGGCGAGCTAAGGGTGCGGGTCCGCGACGCGTACCTCGAGCCTTGGTCAGTATTCGAGCCCATGAACAGGCTGGTGGAGGCCTTCGAGCTGGCGCAGCCCCTGGGCGTCCTCCATCAGGCAATGACCTACGCCTGGCTTACTTCGAGCGTGGCCGAAGACGCGAGATGGGAGGTGCAGGCAGGCCTGGTCGTTTGGCTCAGGAATCTACTGAAGAAAATGGACGGAGGCTCCGGCTAGGCCGCCCTCAAGCCCACGATTACCGGCGCCTATCGTTTGTCCGAGACTACCCTGCCCTCCTTGAACACGAGCCTCAGCTTGCGGACGTTGGTGACATCCTCCAGCGGGTTTTCCGCGACCGCTATCATATCCGCCAGCTTGCCGACCTCGATCGTTCCCAGGTCGTCGCCGACGCCGCAGAGCTCCGCAGCGTTCTTCGTCGCCGCAAGCAAGATCTGCTGGGACGTTGCGCCGTCTCGGGCCCAACAGCCCATCTCCAGGAGCGCAGCGTCCTTGAGTGGCCGTATGTCCGAGCCAAGCGCCATCTTGACGCCGCCGTTTAGCGCCGCCAGGAACCATTTTTTGTGCTCATCGGCGGCGTCGTCCGCGCGAGCCAGCAGGTCTGGCGCGGTACCTCTCTGCTCGACCCACCGGCGCTCGTGCTCGTCGGTGGCCTGACTGGGCGTCAGGTGGGAGATGGCCAGGGTCGGCACGTACCAGGTCCGGCCAGCCCTGAGCATCTCAATGCACTCGTCGTCCATGATGTAGCCGTGTTCGATGGTGTGGGCTCCCAGGCGCACCGCCGACTTAACGGCGTCGGGGTTGGCCGCGTGGGCCATTACCTTGTAGCCCCGTTGCCGGCAGATGTCGAAGGCCGCCTTCAGCTCATCGTCCAGCATGAACGAGTGCCAGTGACGGTCCCAAAATGGACCCATGATTCCGCCGGTCAGATTGAGCTTGATATGGTCTACGCGGTTCTTGATCTGCTCGCGGATGGCCTGCACGAAGCCGTAAGGCCCGTCGCACTCCCTCGCCTGCCCCGAAGTCAGGAAGTGGCCGCCCGTCGTCGTAAGGAAGTTGCCGCACGCGAAGACCCGAGGCCCGACGTATTTTCCGGCCTCGAAGGCCTCCCTCCAGGCTACGTCCATGAAGTTGGAGGCGCCGCCGCATCTGACCCCGATTACGCCCGCCTCCGTCAGTGCCCTGGACAGGTTGTAGCCGAAGTCCGCGGTCTGCTCGGCGATGGTGGAGCCCGACGCAGGTGGATACTCGGGGTGAATATGCACATCCCACAGACCCGGCATGAGATACGCGCCGCCGAGGTCCATCATCTCAGTTCCGGCGTCCGTCTGTGGACCGCCGCCCTGCGAGATATCGGCGATGCGGCCGTCAACGACCGTTACGCTGGAACCAGGTACGATCTCGCCGGCCACGCAATCAACAAGGTTGGCGTTCCTTATTACGACCCGCATATCACCTCATGCCGCCCTGTCCAGTGCTAAACGCCGCTGGCCCAGGAACCTCCGAAAATGTTATCGAAGGCGAAGCCCCAGGGCGGCCGCAGAAAACCCAGCGCCCTCACGTCTTGCTGCCAGTATCCGTAAGGCGAGTGCCTGGAATAGGCGCTGCCTCCGACGACCTTTGAGAGCCTTGTCAGGACCGTTTCCGCAAGCTCGGCTACAGCCACTTTGCAAAGCAGGGAGCTACGGGGTCCATTACTCCCATTCTCAACATCCCGCAGGACGCCTTCGTAGGCCTGCTCGATAAGCCAGCCCTCCATCTCCACCCTTGACCACTCGACCCGCTCGTAGGGGCGCATGCCGTCGCGTTTACGCTCCAGATAAGCTCTCGCGGTCTCGATGGCCGTTTCAACAATGCCGACCACCACGGCGGTAAACAGGTGACTTAGCGGACGTCCAGCGGCCAACCGTCGAGTCGTTCGCTCGGCGCCGGGCCACGCGGCGCGCACTGCCGGCATGTCTTCGAATATCATGGCGTGGCTCTGGGTCGCCGTCATGCCGTGGCCGTCCCAGGCCGCCGCCAGTTTTACGCCCGCTGACCCGTCCCAGGGGACGTCTCGCATGTCCATGATGAATAGGTCAGGGTCCGTCTCACCCTCCGGAATCGCCAGCGTGATCTCGAATGAAGAGTTTCCGGACCCGCTGCCAAAGTGCTTCTGGCCGCTGATCAGGTACTGTTCGTCAGTGGCTCCGCGGCGTGCCGTGGCTTTGCTCTTGGAGGGGTCGCCCCCGCTGCCGGGCTCGGAGATTATCGTGCCCCACCAGTGTCCGTCGCAGGCCGTCTGGAAGACCCAATCACGCTGCTGCGTCCAGGCCTCGGTATAGGGCTGCGGCGCCTCGGCTATATCCAGCCACCCTCCGAAGCCGATGACCGCAGGGTGCATGGAGGCGACCAGGGCGACGGAAGAATCGCCGTGGGCCAGCGTTCGAAGCATTTCGCAGACCGGTCGTGCGGAACGGCGCACGTCCTGATAGATGCCGCCCTTATCTTCCGGGACAGCGCACAAGAGGAACCCGGCGTCCCTCAGAAGATCGAAGTCCTCCCGGTGCAGCTCCCGTCTCCGCTGCCTCTCGTTGCGGTTGAGGGCGAATGTTTTCGATATCTCCCGGATATTTGCCAGTACGGTCGCTGGATCTCGCGCAACTGGTGTGTTCTGCTGCTGCATGGCCAACTCCTTGATCTGAAAGCTGCGAGTCGATAGAGAGAATCCACAGGTTGGAGCTTGAAGTGGACTAGTCGTCGACGAGGGTCCGTTCCATATGCGCCGTCGGGAAGATGGCCAAGACGCGGGCGTTTGCGCCCGAACGGTTCACGAAGCCATGCTTGACTCCTGGAGGCGCAAGGACCGTGTGCCCCTCCCGCACGGTGACTACATCGTCGCCCAGGATGGCTTCGAGCTCACCCTCGAGGATGACCATTGCCTCCTCGGTTGGGTGGGTGTGAGTCGCCACTTTTGCTCCCGGCCCGATTACGACATCGCCCACGCTTGTCGACTCCGAGCCCTTGCTGCCGTCTACGAGCGCCCATCTGTGGGTGCCGGGTGACAGCTCCTCCATGGGCACATCGTTCTTGTCGAGAATCGGCATCGGTACTCCTCCGCAATTTATTCGGGGTGCATTGTACAGCAAATAAGTGAGGCTATTAAAAACCCTGCCGGGTAAAAGGCGCGTCTAAACACTGTCTTCCGGAGTCGCCAACAAGACGACACCGTCCCAGGGCCCGAAATCTGAACAGTCAGCGGCCTTGGGACGGTAGGAAACGAAGCAATCAGCCTACTCGCAGTTGAAAGTGGTCGGCCCGGATCGGCAGACATCATCGCCTTGGCCGCCATCCAGAACGTCGCTGCCGTCGCCACCATGAAGGCGGTCATTCCCCTGTCCGCCTTTGACGCGGTCGTCGCCGTCGTCGCCCCTCAGCAGGTCATCTCCGTCTCCTCCGTCAAGTAGATCGTTTCCAGGGCCACCGTTGATGGTGTCGGCCCCACCGTTACCCAGCAGAACATCGTCAGATGGGCCGCCGTCGATCGTATCGTCGCCACTCTCACCCCATATGTAGTCGAGTCCTTCGCCACCCTGCAACAGGTCGTCATTCAGTCCACCGCGAATCTCGTCAGAACCTTCGCCACCCTTGATATCGTCGTTACCTTCGCCGCCGAACGCCTTGTCGTTCCCTGGTCCGCCGCGTATTAGGTCATTTCCGTCATTACCAGAGAGCGTGTCGTTGCCGGCGTCGCCGTAGATCGCGTCTCCGCCGCTCCCGCCTTTAATCGAATCGTCGCCGTCGCCGCCCGAGAGGAAATCCGATCTCGCGCCGCCGTTTATCCTGTCGTCGCCCGCGTCCCCGAATATGCTGTCGCGGCCGCTACCGCCACTGATTACGTCGTCACCGGGGCCGCCGCAGATGAAATCGTCGCCGCCGAGACCTTCTATCCGGTCCGCCCCGCCAAAGCCAACGATGACATCGGCCCTGTCCGTGCCGAAAATCTCGTCGTCTCCGTCAGTGCCAATAAGCGTCGCTCGCTCCCCCGCGCACGACGGAGCGATTCGAATATTGTCCAGTGCGATCGGTCCGCTGAAGGTCACACGCATCAGGTCGACGCCCGCGACATTCACGGGGACCGTAGTGACGCCGGCGGGAAGCGGGAAGGGCATCTCGACCTTGCCGATGGCCAGTGGTCCGCCCTTCAGGTTGAAGAGCTCTATTCTGGGCAGGTCCTCTGCCTCCAGCGGCAGCAGGGGGGCGCCATTGACGACATCGATGCTGTCGACCGCGACCTCTCCCGTTCCCCAGCTCGAAAAATCGAACTCGAGGCTGATGGCCTTACGCTCCGCGGCGTCGGGGTCACTGGAGTCCAGGTCCTTGCTTACGATAAGGACGCTTCCCAGGGACTCATTCTCCAGCAGGCCATCGTTACCGGAGCACCCGCCCTGACAGGTCGCATCAAAGACCATTGCAGCGTTGAAGTCCTGGAAGCTGGGGTTGGTCCCAAGAATGGAGATGGCGCCGGGGACCTCATCGCCGCTCATCCCTTGCTCCACCGATACGGATGAGATCACACTCCCCGCTCCGAATCCCTCGAAGTCGATTACCGAAGCCGGCGCGTCTTCCGCTGATAGCCCAGGTGGAAAAGCCGATATGATTAGAGCAAACGCACCCGCGATTACCAGTGTCAGGTACCTCATGGCTACTCCTTCCCTCCCCTCCAGAGATGAGCGCGGCATTGGCATGTTCTTCTGCGCTCTAGCCCTGAATTCGCCACATACTAGGGGTCGCAACAGAAAACGCAATTGTAATACTTTGTGTCTATATTTGGTACCTTCGAGGGCGTTCAGCCCACGTTTGACGGCTGAAGCGACCGAAGGCGGAACTAGAATACCGGGGTTGAATGGCGCGCGGAAGACGGTTATCATCCAGGTGGAGTAGTCATGCCTACGAACGTTCCTCCTCAATACAGGGCAGCGGAAGACCGGTTCCGCGAGGCCGCAACTACCCAGGCCAAGATAGCGGCCCTGCAAGAGATGATGTCCATAATGCCCAAACACAAGGGCACGGACCATCTCAAGGCCCAGCTTCGCGCAAAGATGTCCCAGCTCATGGACGAGCTCGAAGGGCCTTCGAAGGGACCCAAGTCCGGCCGAACAGAGCCCTTCTCGCTGTCCAAGCAGGGCGGGGGCAGGGCGACCCTCATCGGACTCAGCAACGTGGGCAAGTCGCTGCTTCTCTCCAAGGCCACGGGCGCCAGCACAAAGGTCGGCGCCTACGCGCAAAGCACCCAGGAGCCGGTCCCGGGCATGCTCCCCTACGAGGACGTGCTCATCCAGCTCGTCGACACGCCGCCCATCTCCAACGCACGTACGCAGGGCCGCCTCTACGGCCTGCTCCGCAACACGGACATCTTCGTAGTGGTGGTTGACCTTGCCCAGGAAGCCGTACCGCAGGTCCGGGAGGTCTTTTCGGAGCTCGAGCAGTGGGGCTTTCGGCTGCTGGAACGAGGTGAGGAGGCCGACGAGGACGGCTCGGAGCTGGAGAAGCCGACTATCCTGGTGGCGAACAAGGCGGACATTCCCGGCGCTCTCGACCAGTTCCAGCTGCTCGAAGACGAGTTCGGCGGCCGCTATCCCCTGATCATGGCAAGCGCGGAGGAGGAGGTTGGTCTCGATGAGATGGCCGAGGAGGTCTTTCATGCGCTGCGAGTCATCCGCGTGTACACGAAGGCGCCAAGGGAGAAGCTAGAGGACTTCGAGCGGGGAGAGCCCTTCGTACTGCCGGTGGGCAGCACCGTCGAGACGGCGGCGGAGCATGTACACAAGGACCTGGTGCGTGGTCTGAAATACGCGGTGCTGTGGGGAGAGTCGGGCAAGTTCGACGGCCAGCGAGTCGGCCGCACCCACGAGCTCACCGACGGCGACATCATCGAGCTGCACGCGTAGGGGCTCCATTGAGCACCAGGGAGACGATCGGATGAGGGGGACAACGCCGTTTTGACGGCATGCTCAATTCCTGCTAATTTATAATTGAATCTGAGCCTGGGCCAGACCCAGTAGTAGGATTCACCGGGCCTGGGAAACCAGGCCCTTTCTATCTGCTCCCTTATAGCCTTACTATTCCCTGCGAGTCAGATAGACTGGCTACCTTGCATAGAACTGGATCAAGGCGATTAAAGTAATTTCTTCCCCCTTTTCTACTAACATATTTGCAGGCTTCCAGTTTCTGGTACAGAAAGTATGCTATTACATCTACGATCTGAATAAAGTACGAATGCAATGAATCTCTATGAACGGGGTCTTCCACCAAGGTCGATAATAGTATCTGGCGGTAACCTTCCCTTCTCACATTAGGCACGGGATTATAAACACGCATTCTCCGTGTCATTCGACGCAGCTTTGGTTCGTTTGTACGGTCAACTACCATTAACCCCAAGTCTTCGGGATTCTGAGGGCCTGGGAAATTTCTATGTGAAATCGTGTTATGAAATCGCTGAACTAAGGCTGTCCAGGCCATCTCGAATACATCGTAACCCGGCCCCTTGCCATTTTTGTCTATCACGATGCTCAAGACGTTAAGGTCTGGCAAAGAGGCCACGAAGTCCAGTGTGTCTCGTAATATTCTGAG
>JADFKI010000125.1 GCA_022565015.1 Chloroflexota bacterium | reverse complement strand
GAACCCCTTGCCTGTGCCGCCGAACAATCAGTCAGCTAGTGCCCGGGTTGGAGAAAGCCAGAGCGCGGCCGACACATGGTGGGGAAGCTCGTTGCTCCTGGCCTGCCCGCTGCATTGATATCGTCCGATAGTTACGTACCTCGTTAACCGCCTTTAGAGAGACTGGATAAATTGGCGCTCATCGTAAGCCCGAAGCTGAACGTCATCGCCACCCGGCTGCCCGGCGGGGTGCACTACAGCTGGGTGATAGTCGGACTGCTGGCTATGGTCCAGATAATCGGCAGCTCGATAGGAATGGCCGCGGGGGTAGTCGTGGCGCCGCTGAGCGACCCGCAGGGTGGTTTCGGCTGGAGTATCGGCACGATTGGCATGGCCCTCATGGTCTACTACCTTGTCGGCGCTCTTTTTGCCCCAATCAGCGGCTGGCTGGGAGACCGCTACGGCGCGCGACGCATGATGTTTGGCGGCGGGGCTCTATACGCAGTCAGCATGCTACTGCTCGGCCTGATCACCGAGCCCTGGCATTTCTTCATTACGTTCAGTGTGATGCTCTCCCTGACCCAGTCGATATCGATGGTCCCTCTTATGGCTGCGGTGAGCATGTGGTTCCGGCGGCGTCTGGGTCTGGGCGTGGGTCTGCTATGGGCGGCCGGCGGCGTGGGCACAGCCATCATGGCCCCGATGATCGGCTATCTGATTGGTGCGATCGGATGGCAGGGCACCTTCTGGATAATAGGCGTCGTTGGCGGCGGAATCCTTATTCTGCTGACGATAGCGTTTCGGAATCGTCCGGCCGATATCGATCTGGAGCCCTACGGCGCGCTTCCCGAAGACCCGCCGGAGGTCGTCATGACGGCCGCGACGGAGAAGCTGCGGGTGAAGGTCTACAACCAGCACATACGCCGCACCAAGGCCTTCTGGAACCTTCCCCTCATACATGGTCTGGGCTGTGCGGGACACGGCATCATCCTGATTTACTCGATACCCATAGCGATCGAGCAGGGGATCGGTCTCGTAACGGCGGCGGTAATCCTGAGTCTAATCTCGCTGTTTAGCGTAAGCAGCCGGTTCTTAACTCCAATAATGGCCGAGCGCTTTGGCGGCAAGCGGGTCATGATCCTGGCTCTCGTCGTGCAGGGCGTCACGGTGCTGGCGCTATTCTGGGCGACCGACGTCTGGATGTTCTACCTCTTTGGCGCCCTATTCGGCATAGGCTTTGGTGGGGAGATGTCTGCCTATATGGTCGTCAACCGCCAGTACTTTGGGACGGGCCCGATCGCACGCACATACGGCTTTCAGATGATGGGCGCTTTCGCAGGGCACGCCGTGGCAACCGGACTGGCAGGGCTGGTCATTTATGTGACCGGATCCTTCGGGCCGATACTGGCGCTATCGATCGCCTTTAGCCTCGTGGGTGCGCTGGTTATCATGACCCTGGAGCCCAGCGACAAGGTGCTCATACCCGACTGGGAGGAGTCCCTTCCTCCGGAGGCCCGCTTCGCGCCTGCGGTCGGCGTTTCTGCGGCCGATTAGCCGTCAGTGATCTAGGCGATGGTTGGCGATCGGCTGAGAAACGGTTTGTCGGCTAGACCAGGGTTTCCCTTACCAATGCGGCGCCCCGGACCATGGCCTCCAGCTTTCGGTACGCGACCTCTCGCGTCAGGTACTTCATGCCGCAATCGGGAGCAATCATCAGGCGCTCCGCTGGCACATATGGTTGCGCCTGTCGAATCCTCTCCGCGATCGTTGTGGGAGACTGAGGGCGAGGGTCATTGTAGAAATCGAGGTAAGCGCCAAGTCCGGCTTTAGCAGCACCAACACCTTCGTAGGCGTACAGCTACACTCCTCATACTTCACACTCCGCCATAACCGTTCTACGAAGATGGGTTTGTATTCTCAATAATTGTATCGTTTATTATGTTGCCTTCAATGTGCAAATAGCTATTTTCCAGAGTTTCACACTTAGTAACCCTTAGAGCTTTAATTTTAAGCAAATCTGTCTCATTGTGTAGAGATTCGCCATCAATTGAGGTTGACGTATTCTTACCTCCAATCAAACAAGGGGCAATGACGATGGAAACTTTGTCAATCAATTTATCTCTTAACAGAATCGAGTTGAGCGTACCACCTGTTTGGATGGTCATATTCTCAATGTCATATTCTTCTTTCAACCTTCTGAATACATCAGGAAAATCAATCCCCGTTTTATAATAGAGGATTTCAATGTTGTTGTATTGCTGCTTTAGCGCAAAAGCAGGATGGTATTTATTGTCTGTAATAAGATAGAATGTTTTGGACTTCTTTGCAAAGTATTCACACCCATTCTTGTTGAGATGCGGCTTGTCGTCCACAACCACAAAACTTACAGGAGTTTTTTCTACTTCCTCAAGCGGTTGCTCATTAACGCCAATTTTAGCTAGTACTCTCCCACTATTAAAAGAAACTAAATCTGTTCTTTTTTCGAGTTCGTAATATTGGCTGAGACCGTCTTTTAGTCCAGTAATTCTTAGAAAATCTTTGTCCACGTCTAACTCGTCTACATCTCCTGTAGAGATTTTACCATCGAGTGATTGGAGCAAGAAAAGTGTAGTGAATGGACGATTCATATTTTCACTCTACCAAGAAACCACACTCAGCACTGGTAGGAATGGAGTGGTTGTTTTTCATCGATTTCTGGGCACTGTCCGGTAAAACAGGACCTGACGGTCGACCAGCCAGTCCGGCTGTGGGTAGCTTCCGACGACCGTCGTGAGCAGTTTTCCATTCATAATTCGCCGTTGCTCCGTGGTTGCGTGCCCGGATTCTTCCTGTGGCCAGGTCGCGGACCGCTGGTGCTACAAGCCCTCCATCACCTTCCGCGTGTACTCGGGGTCGGCGACCCTGAAGCTTGTTAGCGCGGTTATCTCTTCCTTGTAGTAGGCGCGGAAGTTGACACCCTTCTGGGCCGCCTCACGCTTCAGCTCACGGACCATCGCCACGTTTTCCAGGGCGCGCCGTAAGTCGGACTCTATGGTCCAACCGGCCTTGTAGGCGATGCGCCCCGTGTGGTCTATGATCCAGCTCATGTTGGGTATGCCGCCGTAGGCCCGATGTACGTCGCCGTCCAGCGTGTCCACGAGAATTCGGCGAGGGGTATCGTGCCTGGCCTGCAGGTCGCGGGCGTGCTCGAACTTCTGCTCGATGGTGCGATGCACGGGATGGGACGGGTAGTCGTCGGGGTGGACCTCTCTCACGTATACGAAGAGGAAGTGGACCTGGTCGGCGTAATCCTCCGCCAGCTTGTCGATCAGCGGAAACTCCGCCTGGCACGGCGGTCAGGTGATGGACCCGAACTCGATCATGACAGGCTTTCCTCGAAGCTTTGACAGGGTAACGTCCTCGCCGTCGAGGGCGCGAAGTGTGAAGTCCGGCGCCGGGTCTCCCGCGTGGACGATCGTCCTGAAATGCTCGAACTCCCCGGTCCACGGCTGCCAGGCCTCGAAATTATACTCCCGACCAAAAAACTCGGGCATCTCTTTTCCTCCCTCTGCGACTGTTTCGACTACCAGTAACGTGACATGCCTTGATCTTGAATCCTGACATTGGCCTAATAGTAGACCGAGTTGCCGGTGCCTCCGTTGGCCACGATGAGCTCTCCGGTGATGGCCCACGCCTTGTCCGACGCCAGAAACGTGGTGACGTAGGCGATCTCAGAGGCATCAACCATGCGACCAAGGGAATTGCCGGTCGGAGAGCCCTGGGCGAAGTCCCGCCGCTCTACCTCCTCGGGAGAGATGCCGAGTTGGGCCGCGCGAGCCTCCAACAGTCCGGGTGTACGCTCCGTACGCGTGGTGCCCGGATGTATGCAGTTGACGGTTATGCCGAACTGGCCAAGCTGCACCGCCAGAGTCCTCGTCATATGCACGAGGGACGCGTTGCGCGCTCCGCCGCTGAGGTTTCCGGCGCGCCGGGCGTTGGTGCCGCTGATGTTGATTATGCGGCCCCAACCCTGCTCCTTGAGGTGGGGAATGGCTGCGCGGGCGCACCTGAGCGCGCCGACGTACTTGACATCGAAGTCGCCCAGCAATTCGTCGTCATCGATGCCTTCAATCGGGCCCGTGGCCGAGGGAGACCCTCCCGGCAGCGAGGCGCTGTTGACCAGGATGTGCAGTCCTCCAAGTCGAGACGCCGCCTCATCCACCATTCGATCGACCTGGTCTCGCTTGGTCACGTCGACGGTGAGCGCGATGGCGCGCCTGCCCGTCGAGTCCTCGATCTCTCTTGCGGTCGCCTCCAGCTGCTCCTTCGTGCGAGATGCGACGACGACGTCGACGCCCTCACGCGCGAGATCCAGCGCGATGGCCTTGCCGATGCCCCTGCCGCCGCCGGCTACCAGCGCAAACTTTCCTTCGAGTCCAAGGTCCATAGTAGCTGCCTCCTGTCGTTGTCATAGTGATGCCGCATGATAACACTGGTTCGAGGCCCGTGCATAAGAGGTGCCCAAAAGCTCGGCTCTGCGCACGTTTCATGCTCCTGGTAGAAGACTGGATTGGTGATTCCCGGAAATTTGCGCCATAATGGCTTGTCGCTGTAAGTCCCGAAGCCTTTGGCCTGTTCCAAGGGGCCCGCGGCCATTCATATGACTTGTAAATTCCGAGTACGATTCAGCTGAATATCGCAACGAAGCTACGAGAAATTGTCTCCCCTCTGACCATTATTCGCCAACGAAACTTTGGCCTGGTCTGGTCGTCTATTATGCTGGGCGGAATGGGCGCTCAGATGGAAACGATGGTGTTGGGGTGGTTCGTCCTGAACCTGACGGACTCCCCTTTTCTCGTAGGGCTGGTGGGCACATCACGCCTGGGCGCCAATATATTGGCCCTGTACGCGGGCATTGTCGCCGACCGTTTTCCTCGCCATTTCCTTTTGGCGTTGGTCGGTTTCGCCATGTCCTCAACGAGCCTGATAATGCTCGTCTTGTTGATCACCGGCATTCTGGAGGTGTGGCAGATATTCGTCATTGCATTCGCCGGCGGGCTGGCCCGGATATTTCAGATGCCGGCCGGACAATCCCTTGCCGCGGACAGCGTGCCACATGACCGCATTTCCAATAGCGTAGCTCTAATCAACTCCGGAATGAATATCAACTTGATTCTAGGCCCGCTCATCGCCGGGTTCCTGTTTCATTCATACGGGCCGGAAGGGGCCTACACGCTGATAGCCGTGATGCACGTCTCCGCCGGGGTCGCCGCGCTGCTTATCAGGGTCCGGCGGACGAGCAACGTACAGACCCGTGAGTCGGTGTGGCGCATGTTGAGAGGAGGACTAATCCATGTCAAAGGTCAACAGCTGCTGTGGGCCGGACTTCTCGTCGCTGTCTTGGTAAACCTTACCGGATTCCCCCTGCACACCACGCTCATGCCCATCTTTGCGAGAGACGAGCTGGGCGTCGATGCGCGAGGGCTGGGTATGCTCATGTCGGCATTCGGAATCGGCGGACTCGTTGGTTCCTTTGTGCTGGCCGCTCGGCAAGACCTGAAACACGCCGGGAGGCTGCTGCTGTTCGCGGTAGTGGCCTGGCATGCCTCCATGGTAGTGTTCGCCGCCTCCAGCTCATTCCCTCTATCCCTGGCGATTCTGGTCTTTTCGGGAATGGCATTCTCGGTCACCCTGGTGCTGATACTCACGGTGTTGCTGCGCACCGCATCGCCTGAATTCCGCGGCCGTATCATGGGGCTGCGTGTGGTGGCCATCTACGCCCACTCGTTTGGCAGCCTGAACTCGGGTGCGATGGCGGGAGCGTGGGGAGCGCCCGTCGCCGCCAACATCAACGCCGTCGTGGGCATAGCCCTAGTCGCCATACTCGCTGCCCTCACCCCGAAGCTTCGCCGTGCATAGCCTGGTGAGGTTCTACTGCGTTTGGGGTTTCTGAACGGCATGGGATGCTGAGTATAAGGCCTTAGCTCGCGTCGTTCCGTCCGATATGAGTATCGGACCGTTGCGCCGGAGAGGCGAACGAAGAATCCGGAGAGATTGGGCTAGCGGAAGCACTCAGACCCGGACGCTTGTGTCGCGATGGGGAAAATCAGTGTGGTTTTGCCCGCATTCGGTTGGGAGTCTCGGTCTCCAAGCGCGGAGCAGGGCGTATATATCGCTAGATCTGACTATCAATTATTATAGGCGCGTCTGATGATTAGAAGTATCGCTAATTGCTGCCGTAGGTCTTCCAGAGAGAATGGACGATGTGTTCTTTTATCTTGCTGGAGTTGTGGCTATCCGAGCAAACGGTTATATCCATAACCGCCGAGTCGTCTGACTGTCGTACATTGAATCTCGCCCAGCAGAGGTGGTTGCCTTGTACGATGCTTGTCCAGAGCTTAATTACATATTGATCCCGCCTGGCTCCGTTATGTACTCGGCTGTTCCAGGGAACACCTTGCGGACTCTCATACGACGCGGCAAACATCTCTATGTCATTTGCAATTATTGAGGATGGCACATGGAACTGCTCCATTTTCAGCTCTCCTGAAACGTATTAGCCTGCGAATTCGCTGTGCAACAGCGATACCTGCCCATTTCCGGTGCCCCCTTCTAAAATTACTCGGTGCGAAGCTCCCGTGTGGAAAAGCATCGCGAGTGCCCTACTTCGACTATATCGAGTGTAGGGAATCAAATAGCCCAGGGGTCACGGCACCACCTGCAGCGGTCTAGCAAGTCGCCTGCGCTTCGGGAATGTGCAGCGGGCATGGGACTGGATACGCCCACCTAATGAAGATACCCAGGAGACAGTAAGTACAAACCGAAATAGATGCCTAAAAGAGGCCTCGTATGAACATCAGCTCCGTGGCCCTCCATTATATTGACGATCTACTGCTATTCTTCGGCAATTCAGGCTGTCTTTTAGTAGAGCGGGAGGTCGGATTCGAACCAGCGAGTCCCAAATCTGTCCTGGAATTCCTGTGGTAGAATTGGGACACCTTATGACAACAAGAACATGTGATGGACAGAGCAGTTTTATCAACCAATATCTTGCAGCTAAGGAATGAAGGCAAAAGCATTCGTAGCATCGCTGCTGAGCTTGGTGTCCATAGGAATCGTGTCCACCGGATACTCACTCAGCAAAATACCAGTAGATCAACGGCGGCATTCGCAAGCAGCGTCTTCGTAGGCCGTGATAAAGAGATGGGGGTGCTGACGACTGCTCTGGAAGATGCGCTCTCAGGAAATGGTCGCCTAGTTCTGCTCGCCGGTGAGCCTGGCATCGGCAAGACGCGAATGGCTCATGAGCTTGCTGCCTACGCCGGTCGAAGGGACGCCAATGTCCTGTGGGGTCGCTGTCACGAGGATCGGGGCGCTCCGCCCTATTGGCCCTGGGTTCAGGTCATTCGGTCCTATGCCCGCGAACATGAGTCAGACCAACTACTATCCGAGATGGGCTCCGGAGCTTCTGAAATCGCCGAGATCGTTTCGGATGTGAAGGAGCGACTGCCCGACCTACAGCCGTCTCCTCCACTGGAGACTGCGGAGCAGGCCCGCTTCCATCTTTTCGACTCCATTACCACGTTCTTCAGGAACGCCTCCCAGAACCAGCCTTTATTGGTCGTGTTGGACAATCTCCATTGGGCTGACAGACCTTCTCTGCTGCTTTTGGAATTCATGGCCCGGGAGATGGGGGATGCCAGGTCGCTGGTGCTTGGTACCTATCGGGATTCAGATATCTCCGCCAGTCATAATCTGTCGGCGACGCTTGGAGAAGTTGCCCGCGAGCCCCTGTTTCAGCAGATTCGTCTTGAGGGCCTGTCCGAGAAGGAGGTGGAGAGCTTCCTGCATAGCGCGGCTCAGACCGAGCCGCCTGCTGAGCTGGTCGAGGCGGTTTACGCTAAGACTGAAGGCAACCCCTTCTTCATGACTGAGGTGGTCAGGCTGCTGGTGCAGGATGGAGCCTTTGGTTCTGGTATCTCAGATCCGGAAGGAGCGGCGGCCACTGACGGACTGAGCCTCGGGATACCCGATAGCGTTCGTTTGGCAATTGGCCGACGTATAAGCCACCTTTCCCAGGAGTGCCACCGAACTCTCACGGTGGCCTCGGTCATCAGACGAGAGTTCGGCCTGGATGAGCTTGGATGCCTGATGGATGGAGAGGGTAGCGTGGAGCTGTTGGGCGCAATGGAGGAGGCCATTGCGGCGCGGATGATCGAGGAGATTCCTGCTTCAGTAGGCCGCTACCAATTCGAACATGTCCTCATTCAGGAGACGCTTGCCGATGAGCTCTCGACCCTCCGCCGAGCGGAGCTACACGCGCGCATAGGCGAAGTCCTGGAAGACCTCTACGACATCGATGCCGGGCCCCATGCCGATGAGCTTGCCTACCACTTCCTGCGAGGCGGCGTCATCGACAAGGCAGCTGAATACGCGCTCATGGCCGGCGACAGGGCCTCTGCTATCTACGCGTGGGAGCAGGCCATAGCCCAATATGAGACAGGCGTGGAGCTGCTGGAGAAGCTGGAGGCGGGGCCTCGCCTTCAGGCAGAGACCTTGGAAAAGCTTGCTCATGCCGCCGGCATGAGCAAGGGCAAGGACTTCCTGACCCACTTAGAGATGGCGTTGTCCCTCTATGAGACCCTCGGCGACCGTTTGAAGACCGGTGCAGTTCTTTATCAGATGTCCCGCCTGTTTTCCACTGGGACCGGGGACTGGGAAGTTAGCCACTCATACGCTTTGAAGGCCGTAGAACTTCTGGAGCCGGAGGGTGAATCCGTTCAACTTGGAAGGGCCTACGCACAGGCGGGCCACACGGCAGCACATCTTAGCGGGCCGATCTCTGGCGCGATTGCGTTGATGGAAAATGGCCTAGCCATGGCAGAGCAGCTTGGCAATGAGGTAGGAGCTACTAACGCAGCAAACCACCTCGCCCATGCATTAGTCTATCACGCCGGGGAGATAGAGAGAGGTCTGGAGCTGCATCACAGGATCTGGGAGATAGCGAAAGCGAGCAATAACCCTGTCGCATCCGCTACCGTAGCATTCATGTTGTCAAGTGCCTACATCTCGCTACGTGATGTAGACGGCGCAATCCAGTGGTCGGAAAGAGGCGTAGAGGCTGCTGGCATTGCAGGCCTAATGCATCGTAGACTACTCTGTTCCCTTACTCTTGCCCAGGCTTCCATACTGAGAGGTGAAGTTTCACGCGCCTTTCAGGGCCTGGAAATGGCGCAGGAGATCGCCAAGAAAATCGACACCGACGTCGGCAAGTTGGCGGCTCCGAGGATCATTGCCGAGGCCCTTGTATGCTTTTACCTTGGCGACTGGAGTAAGGCAGGGGAGGAGCTGCTCATGTGCCTGGCGAGCGGCAAAGAAACGCATACTGTAGCCGTCATGCAGACCGCCGGCTGTGCCCTTGGCGAGCTTTACCTGGAGGAGGGCGATCTTGAAAGTGCCAATAGGTATCTACTGGAAGCTGCGACGGTCGCTGAAGCCAAAGGCGAAAAGACGCTGGAGATAGCTCCCCGCGCTCTGCTTGCCCAGGTTGCCGCAAAGGCCGGTGAGCTGAATGAGGCGAGGGCGCATCTGAGCCGCGTCCAGGAGATTCTGTCAAACGGTGAGGACTGGCGCGGCCTTGAGGCAGAGGTGCTGCACTCCGAGGCAATTTTTGCCACCGCCGAGGAGCGCTGGCAGCAGGCGGAGGTTGCCTTCCGGAAAGCAGCGGAAATCAACCGCCGCTACCACCTGCCCTATTACGAAGCCAGATGCATCATGGAGTGGGGGCATATGCGCCTGTCCCGAAATGAACCCGGCGACAAACAGCAGGGGATGGAGCTTCTCGATCAGGCCCTGGGCATCTTCCAGGGCATCCAGGCCGCCAAGATGGTTGAGAAAGTGGTAAACCTGAAAGAGCAGTCGGAGCAAGGACCGACTAAGG
>JADFKI010000124.1 GCA_022565015.1 Chloroflexota bacterium | reverse complement strand
GGCTGATTAGTGCCGGAATCTAGAAGCAACACGGCGAAGAGTCCGAGGAGAACCAACCTCGCCGCCCATCCAAACGCCCGGGACGGCGGCGCGGCGCAGTTTTCCGCCTGAGAGGATCCCCCGGCCCCGAACGCTTCCTTACCCGTGGGCACCTCCGTTCCATGTAATGGCTCCGCGCCGTTCTCCGCTCCATGCAATGGCTCGGCGACTGCGGGTCGGCAACGCAACACCAACCAGACCACGCCCATGCCCACAATCGCGAGGATCGCCATTACCGCGGTGGTGTCGAACGGACGGATCCAGCCAGCGCTGTGTTTGGGGGTCCACAGCGTGTGGAGCACGAAGCCCACCGCCGTCGCGGCGTTCGTGAAGCGCACGTCCACCCAGTAATGTTCCAGATCGATCGCCGACATCGACAACAAACAAGCGAACAGGATGACGTGGGCGAGCAAGATCTGCCAATCGGAGGCCAGGTCGTCGGTGAGCCCGAACCGGCCCCCGTTTGCGCACACCCCGGAGCGAACCTGCCCGATGAAGAAGGCGTCCAGCAGCATCAACACGATGACAGCCATCGATGCTTCAACGACCACGTATCGCGTCGCGATGGGGACCCGGCAGTGTCGACACCGGCCGCGCAGGAGTACGAAGCTTAAAATAGGGAGGTTGTCGTACCAGCCAATGCGCTGCCCGCAATGCGGGCAGGCCGACCACGTAGATTATCCGCGTTGCCTTGAGCTCCTCCACCCGGTGGATGATGGCTGCCACGTCGGACGTGGCATAGAGATACGCCCCGTCCGACTTGCGCAACATGAGGGGCAACGGTTCGTTTTAGCGGGTGGTAAAGCCCTCCATGAAGATGCACAGGGCGCCCTCGCTGATGGCCACCGAGCCGTCCCCGCCTTCGGCCATCAGCTTCTCGAGGCAGGCAACGATTATGCCGATCTCGACTCGACCCCCGACGACCTTAAGCTCGGTCTGGGTACCGGGGCAGACTTCTTCAACATCGACGACAAGCACGACTGGAAATTCGTCGGCAAGGCCACCGATTTGGCCGCTCCCATGGACGTGCCAAGGGGTAAGGTCACCGGCGGTACCAGCGCCATCAACGGCCAGGTGTTTCTGCGGGCCATTCCGGAGGATTTCGACCGCTGGGTCTCCATGGGCAACGACGAGTGGAGCTTCCAAAATGTCCTGCCGTACTATCGAAAGCTCGAAACGGACATGGACTACCGCGACGACTTCCACGGCACCGACGGTCCCATCATCGCCAGGCGCCACAAGATCGAGGACTTACTAACGGACCAGATGACCTTTTATAACGCCTGCCTCGAGGCCGGATTCCCGGCGAATCCCGATCATAACCACCCCGAGGCCACCGGTATCGGCCCCTACGCCTTGAATAATCCGAACGGCATCCGATGGAGCACGGCGCTGGGCTACCTGAACCCCGCGCGCCATCGCCTGAACTTGACCATCCGAGGCAACTGCATGGTGGGGAAGGTCCTGTTCGAGGGCAACCGCGCCGTCGGCGTCGAGGTGGAGAGCGGAGACGAGGTCTTCAGCGTTTACGGAGACGAGATCGTCCTCAGCGCCGGGCCCATCGGCTCGCCCCACCTGCTGATGCTGTCGGGAGTCGGTCCGGCCGCGGACCTGGAATCGGTCGGCATACCCGTTGTCAAGGACGCTCCCGGCGTAGGTCAAAATCTGAGAGACCATCCTGCCGTCCAGGTAAGGTGGCACGCCAGAGACGACTTTCCCATCCCGCCAATAGGCGTGGGTGCGCAGAAGGTCGCCCTCCGTTACACCGCAGAGGGCTCAGACCTGAAGAACGACATGATTACGATCATGCGCTTCAACAACGACCTACGCCTGCTCATAATGTCCGTCGGCATCTACCTGGCGACATCATCAGGCGAGATAAAGCTGACCTCCGGCGACCCCAGTGTCCAGCCCTTCCTCGACTACAACTTCCTGAGCGAGTCCTTCGACCGCCAGAGACTTCGCGACGGCGTCCGCGTCTGCATCAGGCTAAGCGAGCACGAGGGCTTCCGGGAGATTATCGACAGCTTGGAGCAGCCGCCCGAGGCCGATATCGACTCCGATGAGGCGCTGGACAACTGGATACTCCGCAATGTCTCCACCATGCATCACATTTCCGGCACGTGCAAGATGGGCCGGTCGTCGGACCCGATGGCGGTGGTCGACCAGTACGGCAAGGTGCACGGACTCGACGGCCTGCGCATAGTGGACGGCTCCATCATGCCCGACTGCGTGCGCGCCAACACGAACGTGACGATCATCATGATGGGCGAACGCGTCGCCGACTTCATCAAGCAGGGCAGGTAGAGGCGGACCTCTCCTCCTCCGCGTTTCATGAGGCGATGTCGTGAAACGGTGTGAATTAAAAATCCCTTCCCCCTCGATGGGGAAGGTTAGGATGGGGGTGATGAAGGGCGGGGTGAAGGCCGTCTCCCTGCTATTCCTGACACCGCAATCATCAAGCTGAACGGACAGCACATGCTTAGGGAATACGAAGACCTCTACAACGATGACGTCCTGGCCGAGGCGACCAGGCGTTTCGGCATCGACGCCGGCGGGCTGACGCTCCTGGACGGGCAGCATAGCCTCGTCTATGACTGCCGTCGGGGCGAAGAGAGCCTCATCCTCAAGATTACCCACACCCTGCATCGCAGCCGCGAAAACATCATGGGCGAGCTGGAGTTCGTCAACTACGTCGCCGAAGGGGGTGTTGCCGCGCCGCGTGCTGTGTCCTCGTTGAGGGGAAACCTGGTCGAGGTGCTCGAGGCCAAAAAAGGCAGCTTCCTGGCCTTCGCTTACGAGAAGGCGCCTGGCGCTCTGGTCGACTGGAGGCACTGGACGCCCACACTGTTCAAGGAGTGGGGCGCCGTCATCGGTCGAATGCACGCGCTGACAAAGCATTACGAGCCATCCTCCGAGGCCATACGCAGGCGCTACTGGCACGAGGACCGCGACTGGCAGCTTCAGGACCACCCGCCCGACATGCCGAGCTTTATCCGGGAGGAGACGCGTCGCGCAAAGGAATGGCTCATGGCCCTCCCTCAGGATAAGGACTCCTTCGGTCTCATACACTCGGACCTCCACCAGTGGAATTTCTTTGTCGATGACGGGACGATCAGGCCCTTCGATTTCGACAACGCCCATTACGACTGGTTTCTCGCGGATTTCTCGACCGTGCTGCAGAACGTCATTCTGGCGCAGGCACGTCACTACGAGCGCGGCGAGTACGAGTACTGGAGCGGCGGCAAGAAGATGGATGGCCAGACCTTTTTGACCTATTTCATGGATTCCTTCATGGCCGGCTATCGAGAGCAAAATAGTCTGTCCGCCCATTGGCTGAAAAAATTACCGGAGTTCCTGCATATCCGTTACCTGACGATGTACTGGGACAAGTGCCGGGCGCGGGAGCCCGAGAAGCTCAGCGAAGAAGAGCAGGCGAGCGCTTACCCGTGGCGGACAGTGAAGCAGATGTACGATGAGTTGGTGGACGGCTTCTGGCGGCGTTACGACTTCACGCAATATGCTTAAGAGGCACCGGACACGGGCTAGAACGATTTCCCCTGCTATTTGACACTCTCCATCGCCGAGCCCAATTGTAGACCTAGCGAGGGTTGTTGACCGCGTCGGACAGAGCCTGCATTCTGCCGCGTGGCCATCGAAAAAGTCCCGAACTCACAACACGTCCCACACTGCCTTTCGATAAGCGCTGCCCGCGCGTGATAGAGCCTCCATTTCGGGCTCGATCTTGTTCGCAAGTGACGCTCGAAGGTCAGCCAATACGCCGATAAGCGGCTCACGGAGGCGAGACTTGATCCCCGTACCTGCTCCTCCCCGACGCGTGAGCCGTCGGAGTTCGTACGAAATGTCGTTTTGCCCACCATCTGAGAAGACAACGTCATATGGCTCATCGAGGGTTTGGAGGATTTCTCTTGCGTCGCCTCGCAAGATCCGGACTCTATGCGAAAGACCTCGTTTGCCAAGCTCAGCTTCCGCGAGATCCGCATGGACCGGATCGATTTCGATTGTATCTACATGGGACTTGGGCCCACCTGCCTCTGCCATTAACGCTGCTGTATACCCTAAGCCCGTGCCAACTTCCAAGAAGCGCTTGGCTCCGATTCGCTCCGCGAGTATTTTCCAGACTGGGGAACGATAAGGCGGACTCGGCCAGGCAGTACAGGCTCCGTCGTCCTCTCCGCAGTTGTGTTCTCGGCGGTGGAAATGTGTGCGTTCGTACAGGTCAAGATGAAAATCCAACGCGTCGCCAAAAAGCCGTTGCAGCAGAGGGACATGCCACTGGGCGTAGATCTGCCTGTTTGAACTATCGACGAAATCAAAGGACATCGGCGTGCTCCTCATGTATCCCTCCATTACCGTGCTCCACCCTGTCGAATCTGATCTTACAACACTTCCCCCAGCCGTCATGCAGGGTCTCGCCGACGCCATTCCAGGGGCGAAGCACGTCTCGATCCCCGGCGCCGCTCACATCTGCAACATCCAGAACCCCTCCGGGTTCAACGCCGCGCTGGGAGGCTTTCTGCGAGGCCTGCCGAAATAGCGGATTGACGCCCCACTTCCTCGCCTGTATTATCCGTGCGAACGTCGTCATTGGGGAGAGCTGTCTTGAAATACGACACCATCGTTGTGGGCGCAGGTTCGGCGGGCTCGATTGTAGCGACGAGGCTTACGGAGGACCCGGACCGCTCCGTGCTGCTCCTGGAGGCGGGACCGGACTACCCGGACTTCGAACAGCTTCCCGAGGAGCTCAAGTTCGGCTACGCCACCGCCACCGACATCATGGTCAGCGACGACCACAACTGGCAGTTCACCGGCAGGACGACCGACAGGGCCGAGCCCATGCTGGTCCCAAGGGGCAAGGTCACCGGCGGCTCCAGCGCCATCAACGGGCAGATGTTCATTCGCGGCGTGCCCGAGGACTACGACATCTGGGCCTCCATGGGCAACGACCAGTGGGGCTATCAGGACCTGCTGCCCTACTTCCGCAAGCTGGAGACGGACTCCGACTTCTCTGATGACTTCCACGGAACGGAGGGGCCAATCATCGCGCGGCGCTTCAAACGGGAGGAGTGGCTACCGGCCCAGACGGCCTTCTTCAACGCCTGCAAGTCGGCGGGCTACCCTGAGAGCGCGGACCTGAATAATCCCGACGCCACCGGCGTCAGCCCGACCCCTTACAACAACCCCAACGGCATCCGTATGAGCACCGCGCTGGGCTATCTCGACATGTCGCGTCATCGCCTGAACCTGACCATCCGCGCCAACTGCACCACGCACCGCATCATTTTCGAGGGCAGGCGTGCCGTCGGCGTCGAGGTGGAGAGCGGCGGCGAGAAATTCTTGGCGGAGGCGGAGGAGATCGTCCTGTGCGCCGGCGCCGTGGGATCGCCTCAGCTTCTCCTACTATCGGGCGTCGGCCCATCCGACCACCTTCGCAGTCTGGACATACCGGTGGTCCACGACCTTCCCGGCGTGGGGCAGAACCTGCGTGACCACCCCATAGTGTTCCTTACCTGGAGGACGAAGCCCGACTTTCCCCTGGACGGATTCGCACCCAGAGGGCAGGTGTGTCTTCGGTATACGGCCCAGGGTTCCGATCTGCGAAACGACATGATAATAATCATGAGCAACTATGCCACCGAGCGCGTTAACCGTGGCGGCGACCGCATGGAGCCGCTTGGAATCCGCATGACCGTCGCCCTGTATCTCGCCAAGGGGGCCGGCGAGCTGAAGCTTCAGTCCAGAGACCCCGAAATTCAGCCCATACTGGACTACAACTATCTTCAGGAAGAGTTCGACCGTCAGCGCCTCAGGGAGGGTGTGCATATCGCCCTCAAGCTGGGGGAGCACAAGGACTTTCAGGACATTGTCGTGGAGCGCACGGAGCCCCTGGATTCAGACCTCGAATCGGACGACGCCCTCGACGACTGGCTAATGCGAGAGGCCACGACGGGTCAGCACATATCCTGCACCTGCAAGATGGGGCCCTCGTCGGACCCTCTGGCGGTGGTCGACCAGTACGGCAGGGTGCACGGAATGGAAGGCCTGCGAGTCGTGGACGCCTCCGTGATGCCCGACTGCATACGCGCCAACACCAACGTGACCACGATGATGATCGGCGAGCGCATGTCGGATTTCATCAGGAATCGGGCGTAATCGGAGGGGGACGGCGTAAAGGGTATGGGTATTGGGGAGCGAGGCTGCGGTGTAGCACAAATATGGTCTTGTTCCCATCCTTTGGTTGGCCATCGCATCTAAATATCGAGATGGCATTTTCGAGATTCCTCCCCTACCGCAAGGCCCTTGCGATGAGCGCCGGCATCCTCGGTGTTCTGGCCGTGGCATGCGGCTCGAGTGTCGCGAGTCCTGCCGCAATTCCCGACTCATCGGCCGCATCAGGTGCAACAACCGGAGCGGCTTCTCCTGACAGTCGAGTGAGAACTCCACCAGATTCAACCCGGCAGCGCCCGCCCGATAATTCACCCCAAACCCCAACCCCCAACCCCTACACCCCCGACCAGGCCATGTACAGAATATTTCCGGGGTTCGGCCTGACGAGCGAGAGCACATTCAGGGCACTTGAGAATGTCGAGAAGCAGAACTACATCTCACTGGTACCCGTGATAATCGAGTCGATGCGCTTTCAGTCGTCCGCCAGGGCGCGCGAAGCCGCCGCCGCGACGCTGCAGACGTTGACGGGCCAGGGCTTCGGTGGCGATGAGTGGGACAAGTGGATGGAGTGGTACGGCGCGAACCGCGAGGCCTACCCTCCGCCTGAGGGATATCTGGACTGGAAGATCGCAATAATGTCCCAGCTCGACACCCGGTTCGTGCAGTTCCTCCGTCCGGCGAAGAGAGGCGAAATCAACGTGGACCCCACAGAGCTGCTCTGGGGCGGCGTGCTGCCCGACGGCATCCCGGACCTGAGAAACCCGCCGCACACGGCACCTGAAGAGGCTACCTACCTGGCCCCTGACGAGCGTGTGTTCGGCCTCAGCATAAACGGCGAAAACAGGGCCTACCCCCTGCGGATCACCAACCCCCACGAGATGGTGAACGACACGCTGGGAGGCGAGCCCTTCGCGCTGTCGTGGTGAACGCTCTGCGCAACCGGAATCGTGTATTCCACAAGCTTCCTGGACGAGCCGACGACCTTCGGCACCTCCGGCCTGCTCTATCGCAGCAACAAGGTCATGTACGACCGCGCGACCAACACGTTGTGGAGTCAGCTAACAGGCAGGCCAATCATCGGGCCGCTGGTGGGCAGCGACATCAGGCTGAAGATATTTCCGCTGGTGCTCACGACCTGGGGCGAGTGGCTGACGGACCACCCGGATACCACGGTGCTCTCCCTGGATACGGGCTACTACTCTCCGACTCAATATCAGCGCGAGGACGATTCTGCGTCCATATATTTCAGCTACCGCAACAGCGCGGAGACGATGTTTCCCGTCTGGATACGCGACGATAGGCTTGATGCAAAAGAGGAAGTCCTGGGCCTGACCGTGGACGACGTTTATAAGGCCTACCCTCTCAGAGTCATCAGCGAGATGAGAGTCCTTAACGATACCGTCAACGGGGTGGATGTCGTCGTGATCGCCTCGTCAAGCTCGATGGACGCCAGGGCCTATCGCAGCGACGGCATGACATTCGAGCCCACCGACGAAGACTCCGGCACGGGCCTGCCCAGGCTCCTGGTGGCCTCGGACGGCAGTCGTTGGCGCGTCACTGAAGCCGCGCTGGTGGACGTGGTAGACGAAAGCCGGACGCTGCCCTCGATGTTTGCCAACATCTCCTTCTGGTTCGGCTGGTACGCCTTCCACAGCGACACGCTGCTCTACGGCGAGTAGGAAAAACCCTCGGCTCCATCCGTTAACGGAGCGAGGGCACGGTCCGCTGATGCCTACACTGGACACGGGCGGCCACCGCACATAACATAGCCGAAGCCCAGCGCCCGCGGCGACCGGCCAACATGCACTACAACCAATCAATCTTGTCGCCTACCGCATACGTGTGAAATCAAAACAAGGAGCAGGCCATGAGCGACGACAGCATCCAAAAAGAAGCCGAGCTGATGTTCAACGTCGTGCGTGAGCGGTACGGAGACCGTCTCGACGATGAGCAGCTCGAAGAGGTAAAGAAAGGCGTCGAAGGCATATTCGAGGCTGCAGAGTCCCTGAGAAAAATCAAGCTGGAAAACAGCGATGAGCCGTTCTCCTTGTTCGTGCCCTATCGGAAGGGGGACTGAGCCGTGGCCGCTGAATATGTCTTCAAGTCCATAAGAGAGCTTGGTGGGCTGGTGAAGTCCAGGCAAGTCTCTCCCGTCGAGCTCGCGGAGACCTTCCTCAAACGCCTGGAAACCATCGGCCCCACGTACAACTCCGTCGTCACCGTCACGCGAGAGCTTGCCATGGAGCAGGCGAGGCGCGCCGAGAGTGAGATTGCCTCCGGCGACTACAAGGGCCCGCTGCACGGGATCCCCTGGGGCGCAAAGGACCTGTTGGCGACGTCCGGCGGCATTCCCACGACATGGGGTGCGGCCCCGTTTCGCGAGCAGGTCTTCGACTACGACGCGACGGTCGTCCGCAAGCTTCGAGAGGCCGGCGCCGTGCTGGCCGGCAAGCTGGCGATGGTCGAGCTCGCGGGCGGCATGGGCTATCGTCAGCCCAACGCGTCCTTCACGGGACCCGGGCGCAATCCCTGGAATCGAGACACCTGGACGGGCGGCTCGTCCAGTGGCTCGGGCGCTTCCGTGGCGGCGGGCCTCGTGCCCTTTGCCATTGGCTCCGAGACGTGGGGGTCGATACTGTCCCCGGCCAACAACTGCGGGCTCGCCGGGCTACGGCCGACGTTCGGCCGTGTGAGCCGCTACGGCGCGATGGCGCTGTGCTGGACCCTGGACAAGCTTGGCCCGCTATGCCTGACGGCCGACGACTGCGGCCTGGTGCTGGAGGCCATCGCGGGCTCCGACCCGGACGACCCGACAACCACGGACTCGAAATATACGTACGACGACTCCGATGTCTCCGGCAGGCGCTTCAAGCTGGCCATAATCAAGGGCGTCGTCGAGGGCTCGGAGGGACCGGTGGCGGCGAACTTCGAGCAGGCGGTAAAGGACCTGGAGCGCGTTGCAGACATCGAAGAGATCGAGATTCCCGACATGCCGTACGAGGCCATCACCAGAACAATCCTGAACGTGGAATCGGCCAGCGCCTTCGAAGAC
The DNA here is from genome assembly GCA_022565015.1 of Chloroflexota bacterium. Lineage (GTDB taxonomy): Bacteria > Chloroflexota > Dehalococcoidia > Lucifugimonadales > JADFKI01 > JADFKI01. Next base: position 660 of record JADFKI010000124.1, on the reverse strand, counting down.
TTCATCGAGAGCGGCGAGGCTTCGGGCCTGACGGCGCCTGAAGACCACTTCGGCCCGTACGCAAGGACGTCGGTCCTGGCGACCGACTACGTCAAGGCGCTGCGGCTCAGGAAGAAGATGGCCGTGATGGCCGATGAAGCCATGGCCCCCTACGATGCCGTGATAGCGCCCACGCGGCCGACCGTAGCGTCGCCGATCGACCAGGAGTTTCGCGGGGCCATACGAGGCAACGCCAGGGACATCATGGGCGCGGTGGGAAACGGCGCGGGCCTGCCTGCCGTTTCGGTGCCCAGCGGCTTCACGGACGACGGCCTTCCGACGGGCATCCAGTTCATGGGCAGGGCCTACGATGAAAACGTAATCCTGGCGGCAGCGCGCGCATACCAGTCGCTGACAGACTGGCACACGCGCCATCCGGCAGATGTGGTGCCTTAGCCTGGGTTTGCGAGACCTCTTCTTCCATCACCTAAGAGGAGTTAACGCGTCCGACTCCTAAGAGAATATGTATTCGGGCTCTCCGATTCCTCGGATAAGGCAGAGGCGGCAGGATGTTCAAGCGGTTCTCGTAGGCCCCCTTGTTTCTTGGTTGTTGGGGTAATATGGGCGTTGGATGCGGCAGACCAATGCCCACCGGGTCCTAACGAAGAGGCCGCCGGAGAG
>JADFKI010000123.1 GCA_022565015.1 Chloroflexota bacterium | reverse complement strand
GTATAGCTGATGGTCAGTAATCGACAGACTTTTTACATGTCGAGTTTGCGGGGCGGGTGCGGAAAGTCCTTGAACGATGAGATGGGTGTTTATGCGGCAGAGCGAAGGCACCATAATAAACCCGTTCCAACTCCCTCAAATTTAGGAGACGTCTTTAGTGCAAAGTCCACCTAAAAGCCTTTCCGAAAACTGCCACGAATGGTTCGACAGGCTCTCCGCAGAAGCGGAGTCCGAAGATATACATTATGAGGAGTCAGACGCCACGAGCGGGCAATCTTCCGTTCGTCCTGAGCGCTGTCGAAGGACCCTAAAACGTCATATTAAGGTTGTCGGATAGGCTCTTAAGGAAATAGCAAATATAGAATATTCGCCTCCAGGGGGAGCAACAGGTCGTGGCCTGGATTCTATGGCCATTCAGGGAATTGGTCAAATGGGGCTACGCGGGGGCGAGTACGAAAAAGAGCCTCTGACCTGCCTGTCCGACTCCTTGATCGGAATATTTTCAGACTCCGAGTCATCGGAGAGGCGGGCCGAGGCTCCGTTAGCCCAAGGAAGCCTGTAAGCCGAGTTCTGTATCGGAGATGCCATTGGTTTACGCTCCGACGAATCGAGGCTTCGTCCCGATGGCAGGTCCGGCGGCGACCATCTATCTAGACCCGTCGTTGCCGGCGGGTTCAAGCGGCCAACCCGGGGATAGGCCGGACACCCTGTTCCCCCTATTTGGCCTTGCTCCGGATGGGGTTTGCCTTGCCTCTGATGTCACCACCAGAGCGGTGAGCTCTTACCTCGCCTTTTCACCCTTATCCACCTAAGGCGGACGGTATGTTTCTGTGGCACTTTCCGTCGGGTCACCCCGCCCCGCCGTTAGCGGGCATCCTGTCCGGTGGAGCTCGGACTTTCCTCCCTCTCGCCTGAGGCGGGACGGCGGCCGCCCAGCTATCTTGGACGATTATATCTTAGCATTTGAGGACGGGTGCCTGCCGAAACGGAAGCTGAGGACTAGACCAGCACTTCCACGGAGTCGTCGCTAACCACGATCTTCGCGATGTGCTGCAAAAGAAACCCTTGCTGCTCGTCAAAGTTGAGCGCTTCCCAGCGATTGATGGTCGCCTCGACGTCAACCGGACCGGCCGAGTCAACGGCGGCAGTCCGCACTTTGTCGAGGTTGTCGAGGTATTCGCGAAGCACTTCCAGGTCCAGCTCGCCTTGCGCCGTCCGCTTCATGGCCTGGAGAAACCTTCGCTCCGCATTCTTTACCCTGGCTTCCCAGATCCCCTTTACCTCTTCCCTACGCTGGGGAGAGAGACCGTTGCCGTTCGACGATCTTCTTGCCTGGAGCGCGTACTTGAGCTGAGCAACGACGGTCCCTTCCAGCTGCGCGGAGCGCCATGTGTGGTAGGAACAGAGACTCTGGTTGTTACGAGACTGGCACTGGTAGTATCGGTACACTCCCTTGGCCCTGCGCCCGTCCTTTCTCCTCCAGGACTGTCTTCTGGTCACGCCCATCATCTTGTTGTTGCAGTAGCCGCAGTAGGCCATGCCCGAAAGCAGGAATGGCTCAGAGTTGATTACCCGGCCAACGGGCCTCCGGGCGCGGGTCTCGTCCTGAGCGATGCGATAGGTCTTTGGAGGGATGATGGCCTCGTGACTCTTGGGTAGCCGCAGGCCAAAGCGGGTGTAGGTGCCCATGTACGTTGAGTTTCTGAGGATGTCCCGAATGGTGACCATGTTCCAGCGGCCTCCCCTTCGAGTCAGGATGTCTCTTTCGTTTAGATGCTGAGCAATGAGCCTCAGGCCGAGCCCGTCGCCCGTGTAAAGGCGATATATAAGCTCAACGACCGACGCCTCTTCCGGCACTATCTCAAGCGTCCCGTCGACGCCGTTTCTATACCCGAATGGGGGCTTGCCCAGACCCTTGCCTTGAAGCGCACGCTCACGCATCGACTCCTTGATGCGTTCGCTTCGAGTCTTGGATACGCCCTTCATGCCCAGAGTACTCAGGGCGTTCTGCAACGGGTCGGGCATGTCGTCGTCGGCACACGTGACCTTTGAGCCGGTCGCCTCGAGCTCCACGAGCCGACGGGCGACGGCCTCGAGGTCCGATCCCAGGTGGCCCGCATCGGGAACTACGATCAGATAGTTGCTTTCCGTCTCCCTTATATAGCTGAGCATTCGGTCGTATTCAGGCTTCTCCGCAGGCTTACCGCTGATAACGTCTCCAAACGTCCCCATGCCTTGGTGAACGTAGCGATCACAATAGTCCTCGAAACCTTCTTTGAGTTCGACGAGGGATTCTGGACCGTTAATCGAGCGGTAATAGCCTAAAGCGCGCATTTCAATCTCAATCTACATATAGAATTCTGTGGCAGCTACTGCATTGGACGATTGCATCTGAAATCCTGGCCTGCTGCTCCACGCTCGTGGGCAGCGAAATCCTACATCCCTGGCATGCTCCTCTTTCAATCATGGCGACGGCATAGCCGTCTCTCGCCTTCGACAGCATTTCGTACGTGGACAGCGCGGCAGGTGGAATGTCGGGAGTCATCCGGCCTCGAACGCCGTATTGAACCTCAAGCTCGGAGACCAGTCGCCCCTCTTCCAGGGTCCAGTCTTTGACGTTTTCCGTCCTCTCGGATTCCAGCCTCTCTGAGGTAGATCGGGCCTTGTCCCTGTTTCCCTGCAAGTCCTCAAACTGGACCATGAGCTCGAGGAGCTTGTCTTCTTCGCCGGAGAGCTGACGCTGCACCATATCGCGCTCTACTTCATAGGCTCCCAGCTCGCGGGGGTTCGTTATATTCCCCCCGTAAAGCCTCGTCTCGACGCCCTTCAACTTCTCGCTAAACTGGTCTACCGATACCTGAACGCTTCGCCTCTCACCCGAGACCTCTTCGAACTGGACCTCCAGTCGTCTGAGACGTTCCCTGGCTTTTCTAACCTCGGACTCATCCGTTAGCCTGGCTCGAACGTCCGCAAGAGCCGATTCCTGTTCACTGATTTCCGTATCCAGCAGCTGGAGTTCGTAAAGGGCCTTTATATCTACCATTTGAATTGCACCAGAAGAATGAATATTCCACCGGCGCTGAACGTTCTGCGTAGCACCGGTATTGTAAGTAGGCAGTATACGCCCAGACATAGTCAAGTGAGGGTATAGTTTGCGTAAATCCTGAGCAGGAATTAGGTAGCTGGCTCGTTCCTCCAGGCGTGTGATTCAGCGGACACGTATATCACGCGAGCGGGAACGTGAACCTAAGGGGCCTAAATAGGTATCATAGTCCTAGTGACCTGACGCACCATGATGTAGAATCGGTAAGGCGGGTCAAATTCACGTTTCAGAGCCCTCGATACGGAGCGAAACCTGGAATGGCGAAGAACAGATACGGTAAACGCCTCCCCAAGACGAAGATCGTCTGTACTCTGGGACCTTCGACCGAGTCTGAGGAAACCATCAGCGCTCTGATCGAAAACGGAATGACTATCGCGAGGCTAAACCTTTCACACGGCGACTACGATACGCACGCCAGAGCCATCGACACCGTGAGGAAGGCGTCGCATCGCCTAAAGATACCCGTGGGCATCATGGTAGACGTGCCAGGCCGTAAATATCGAACGGGCCCGCTCGCTCCCGGCGTCGTCGAGCTTGTAAAAGGTGGTGTGCTTACCCTCACCAGCAGGTCAATCATCGGCGACCAGGACATAATATCCGTCTCACCTCCAGGCATTCACAGGGACGCAGAGGTAGGCGAACCCATCCTGTTGGACGACGGCCTACTGGAGCTCCAAGTAACCGCGATTGAAAGCGAAGACGTGCGCTGCGAAGTCGTTATTGGCGGAAGGGTCACGGAGCGCAGGGGCGTAACGACACCCGGCAGGGCGCCAACTCAGCCGTTCCTTGACGACAAAGCCAAGGAGACGCTGGCATTCGCCGCGGACCAGAAGGCGGACTTCGTAGCGCTGTCGACAGTGACGGGCGCCGAGGACCTGAGGCAGGGTCGAAAGTATCTTAAAGAGCGCGGATTGGACGCTTACCTTATCTCTAAGATCGAGATGGCCGAAGCCCTGGAGCGTTTCGACGAGATCCTGGAAGAGAGCGATGCCATAATGGTGGCCAGGGGCGACATGGGCGTGGAGGTACCGCTGTCCAGGGTCCCTGTAATTCAGAAGAACCTGATTTTGAGAAGCAATATATCGGGCAAGCCCGTTATCACGGCAACGCAGATGCTGGAGTCCATGGTGCGGTCGCCCGTGCCGACGAGAGCCGAGGTTACCGATGTCGCCAACGCGATTTACGACGGTACGGATGCGATCATGCTCTCGGGTGAGACTTCGGTGGGGCAATATCCCGTCGAGACCGTAAAGGTGATGGCCCAGGTAGCCCTCGAGGCCGAGGGAGCGCTCCCCTACGAGTCGATGATCAGAGAGAAGTGGAGCCTGACCGAAAGCAAGACCGACGACTCCATAAGCTACGATGCGGTAAGGTCCGGAAATCAGCTTGACGCCAGCGTCATCGTGGCCTTCACGGAGAGCGGCGCTACGGCCGGAAGGGTTTCGAAATACAGGCCCAAGGCCCCCATATTGGCGCTCACCCCGCACGAAAACGTGCAGCGGCTCATGACTATCAGATGGGGCGTAACGCCGATAATCGTTGCGGAGGTCCAGACCGTGGACGAATTCTTCGCCAGGGGTAGGGAGGCGGCATGCAAATTCGCAGATCTGGAGTCCGGGGCCATAGTCATCCTCGTGGCGGGCGTTTCCATAGGGGTCTCGGGAGGCACAGACCTTCTCCACGTAATGGAGATCTCCTGAATCCAGCCCATTAACAGGCGCCTGCCAGACATGGGCACGGTCGTTAGACAAGTATTCCCTTCCGGTGTAAAATATGTTGCTGTGGAAAGATGAGGGCACGGAGGACCAGTGGTGCTTAGCCTCTTTAACACCCTGACAAAAAGCCAAGATGAAGTCACCCCTATTGAGCCGGGGCTCGTCAAGATGTACACGTGCGGCCCCACCGTCTATCGGGACGCGCACATCGGCAACTTGAGGTCCTACCTGTTGGCGGACTGGATTCGCAGAATCCTCGAAGTCCAGGGGCTCAAGATCAACCATATCAAGAACATCACGGATGTCGGGCACATGCGGCAGGAGGTCCTGGAAAGGGGCGAGGACAAGGTAATCGCCGCCGCCCTGGCTGAGGGCAAGACCCCCGCTGAGATCGCCGATTTCTACACCAGACGTTTCCTGAGGGACGAGGGCGAGCTCAACATCATCCGGGCCATGGAGTTCCCCAAGGCCACCGACCACATAAAAGAGATGGTCGAAATCGTAGTGCGGCTCGTTGAAAACGGCTATGCCTATGAAGTGGAAGGCAACGTCTACTTCGAGATCTCCAAATTCCCGGACTACGGCAAGCTTTCCGGCAACCTAGCCGACGCCGATCTGTTGGAAGCTGTCCGTGTCGAAGCCGATCCCCTCAAACGAGACCCAAGAGACTTCACACTCTGGAAGAAGGCCGAACCCGGCAGAGATCTTAAGTGGCCGAGCCCCTGGGGCGATGGCTTTCCAGGCTGGCACATAGAATGCTCGGCCATGTCCATCAAGTACCTGGGCAAAACATTCGACATCCACACGGGGGGCGTCGACAACATCTTCCCGCACCACGAAGGTGAGATGGCGCAGAGCGAGGGCTACACGCAGAAGCCGGTCGTCAGCCTGTGGACGCACGGCCAGCACCTGCTCGCCGACGGCGTCAAGATGTCCAAATCCATGGGCAACTCATTCATCCTTCCCGATATAGAGGCACAGAGCATAGACCCGCTGGCATTTAGATATCTCTGCCTCACGGCGAGGTACAGCACACGCTTGAACTTCACATTCAGCTCCCTCAAGGCAGCGCAGCGCGGCCTGCTTCGCCTCCAAAACCGTGCATGGGAGTGGAGCGAGCTCCCGAACAACGGCGACGGCGACGGAGAGCACCTGGAGGACTGGAAGACGAGGTTCTTGGAGCTGGCCAACGACAACCTGAACCTACCCTCCGCGCTGGCGCTGACCTGGGAAATGGTCCGCTCGGACATGCCGGGCAGGACCAAGCTGAGGATACTTGGCGAATTCGATAAGGTGTTGGGTCTGAGCTTTGACGATGTGCCCGAACGCTTCCGCGTCCCCGACGAAATCGCCGCAATGGCTGAGAGCAGACTGCAGCTGAGGAAGCAAGGAAAATACGCTGAAGCCGACGCCGTTAGGGACGATCTGGACGGGGCGGGTTTCGTAGTCTACGACACGAAGAACGGGATACGGTTGCGGCCAAAGACCGACTGGGAAAAACAGCAGGAGGAGTGGGTGTCCTACTCCTCTTCGGCCGAGGTGCCTTCCCTGGTTAATGAGCCCGACGAAAAAGAGCTGACTATTGGGATTGTCGCCTGCAACTACGAAGACGATGTGAAACGCATCGTCAAGAGCTCCCTGGCGTGGGTCGGCGACCGCTCCGCCGAGCTCGTCGTCGTCGACAACGGCTCTTCAGACGGCACGGCGCGCTGGCTGGAGGAGGCGGCAAGGGAAGACTCGCGCATTCGCGTATATCACACCGACCACGTGCTGGGCGAGGGCGCCGCCAAGAACATCGTGCTTAAGCAAAGCAGGGGAAAGACGGTCGTATTGCTGGACACCAGCGTCGAGGTGACGGGGGACATTTACGGCCCAATCATAGACACCCTCGATGACGAGTCCGCGGGCATTACCGGCCCCTTCGGACTTCGCACCGATGACCTTCATCACTTCCACGAAGGCGAGGGCGAGTCCGGCGACATGGACGCGATGCAGGCGTACTGCTTTGCGTTTCGAAGAAAGAGGCTCGCCGACATCGGCCTGACGCGTGAGGTGTTCAGGTTCTATCGAAATCTCGACCTGGACTTCAGCTTCCATTTCAAGGATAAGGGGCTGCGAATAGTCGCCAACACGAGCTTGCCGGTGACCCTGCACGAGCATCGAGTCTGGAGCGGTCTGGCGGAAGGCGAGCGCGACGAGCTGAGCCGCAAGAACTACCGCCGTTTTCTCGATAAGTGGGGCGACAGGACGGACTTGCTCGTGAGCAATCAGACGGGGGTCTGAGCACAAGACACCCTGAGATCTCGTTTCGAAGCGACCCCGGTATCGCCGGGGTCATTTTTTGCACAACTGACTAGGAGTAGACTATGGAGGTAGCCTCACTATGGCTACAGCTGCTGGGAGCGGCCGGGGTCATCCTCGTCGCTTCGACCTTTCTTGCAAAATCCGCGGACGTCATTGCGATAAAGACCGGGCTTGGGAGGTCGTTCATCGGAGTCGTGCTGCTCGCGACGGCCACCTCGCTGCCGGAGTTGGGGCTCGGCGTTAGCTCGATCGCACTGTTCGACGCACCGGACCTCGCCGCGGGAGACGCCTTCGGGAGCAACATCTTCAACCTCCTAATCATAGGCTTGCTGGACCTCTACTGGAGGAACGGTCCTATCCTCACCAGGGTAAGCGCGACATCGACGGTGGTCGCGTCCCTGGGCATCTTAATCATCTCGCTGACAATCGTCGCAATGATCTTCCACGACAGTACGACCGCAACGTCGGGCTGGACTATCAGTCCCGTTTCGATCGCCATCGTCTTCGTCTTCCTGACGGCGATGTACATGATCTACAGGTTCGATAAGACTCAGGAGGGGCAGGGCGAAGATGAGCAGGGGGCCCATCTTTCGTCCAGTCTTTCCAGGGCGGCATTGTTCTATGTGCTCTCGGCCCTGGTCATAGTGGCATCGGCCCTTTGGTTGGCAAGCATAGGTGATGGGATCAGCCGCATCATGGGCTGGGATGCCAGCTTCGTGGGAACCCAGTTTCTGGCCTTTAGCACGTCATTGCCCGAGCTCGCAGCGTCCTTTGCGGCCATAAGGATCAACGCCCCGGAGCTTGCTATTTCCAACGTGCTCGGCAGCAATCTATTCAACATGGGTTTCGTCTTGTTCATGGACGATGTCGCACTGACGGGCGCCCCGCTTTGGACCGCCATATCCAGCGTACACATGCTGACTGCCGCCATTGCGATTCTCATGACATCGGTCATCGTGATAGCCCTGACGAACAGGCCTCGGAACCGGCCGACTCGTTTCTGGACCCCCGAGGCATTAATACTGATCGGACTGTACATGCTCTCCAGCGTACTTGTTTTCAAGCTCAGCTGATGTTTTTCACCTTCACATTCGCAGACGCTGGATTCGTTATAGCGCGTGTCGGGATAACGACCTCGGTTTGAGACCCTATGGCTTGAATAATAGGTTATCCTCTAGCGTGAATATCAATTTCGAGGAGCAAACGAATGTTTTTTGAGCTGCGAGAGTACCGAACGAAGCCGGGCCAGCGCGAGAACTGGGTCAGGTACATGGAAGAGAAAATCATCCCGTTTCAGTCCTCCAAAGGCATGGTCATAGTCGGAAGCTTTACCAGTCCGGAAGAGGACGACCTCTACGTATGGATTCGCCGCTTCGAGGACGAGTCGGACAAGGAGAGGCTCTACGAGGCGGTCTACGAGTCGGACATCTGGAAGAACGAGATAGCTCCGAAGATCCCCGAAATGATGGACCGGGAGAAGATGGTCGTGAGGCGAATCGAGCCGACGTCAAAGTCCGTATTTCGGTAGACGGGCATGATCGCCGGACGGTATCCGGCCTCTCAGGCCACATCTTCAATCGCTTCGTCGGCGCTTCCGAAAGGATCCGCGAACGTCGCGACCTCCCTCCCGAACGAGTCTTCGATCTCGGAATCCGACGTAGACACGTCTTCCCCGGACCTCGCCTCTGGCAAAAGATGGTAACCTCCTTTATGTTCGGCTGTGAGGCCCGAAATCGATGCCTAGCCTCGCTATCTCCGGAATATTCTGATCATGCGGGGTCCGGGCTCGAATGCGCGACCTCACTAGGGACACACATTCAGCCCGGCGTTCGAAACCAGCGGGTGCCAGATCAATGCGGGCTTGCCGGAATATCGCCGGCTGAATGCGGAGAAACGAGGCTGCCGCTATGGGTCCAGGGCTGGGCCCAGTCGTGCGGTGTAGTCGTTTGAAAGGACCATTGATAAGATCTTCGACCTATCATGTTCAATTTTCGCTAATGCCCTACGGCCCGCTTATGTTATGGTCGCTATACGATACTCCCAATTGGACACGTCGGGCTTTCGAGGCCGTCCGCCCAATCAGAAACAATTATTTCGGGCCGATATTGGGATCTCACCTATATAGCGTACGCGTCGCGGAGTCGTGCGATCGCCGGCCATAACGATATTGAGGCGAGTCCTTCTGAACTTTTTGACGGACTAATAGTGTAGTCCCCCGCGAAGACACGACGCCGGCCTCATCCGAGGTGAAGTGGCTACGAGTTTTCCCGTCAGTGTTCCTGCATTGATTGGCGAGATGTCGTCGACATGGGCTCCTGAGAGCATTGATGAAGAGTCGGGTTGATGATTTTAGATGAGTGCCTATCTAACTCATAGAGGTGGGGCATGATATTTTTCGCATATGGGCTGCATTTATAGGTCCATTGAGGTGATCGCGGACTACAAATGCATCTCACACTCCCGTGGCACATGTTGCACACCCGGTTTTACTGACGTCATGTTAGGTTTGTAGGAGACAGACTGCTGAGCTTAGGCTATGAAAAGTCCACATAATGAATCGTGCGGACGCAGATGTTTGGAGGTTGGCTCATCATGTGGCCAAAATGCCTTTTGACTAAGGGGCGGATAGGAACTCACACCCTACTGGCGCTGTTAATCGCGGCAATTGGCGCAATGGTAGGGGTGTCACAGCCATCCAGCGTCATAGAGGCCCAGAGTCCGCCATACCCTCCCAGCGATGTCGTAACGGGAATCGATTGGGACTTCAACAGCATCGTTCAGCTTGCTCCAGGCAGCGATAACTGGCCTATCACCTGGTCGGACGACGATCACCAGTACCCTTCATGG
>JADFKI010000122.1 GCA_022565015.1 Chloroflexota bacterium | reverse complement strand
CCAACGCCTCGAGCTGCAAGACGTTCCTTCTGAGCGACCTCGATATCCTCTGAATATCCGAGGCGAAGACGGTCCTCGACTCAGACGCCTTCGTGTAGCGGATTCCGAGAACGCCGAAGTATCCGATTAGAAGCACACCCAGGATGACCGCGACAACTATCCATGGCCGCACACGGGACATGGACTGGCGTAGCCGCAGCTCCATTCGAGTCTGCCTGCGGCTCTTCTTGCCGGTCAGCTCGGAGAAGGCTTCCTCGGAGAGGTCCTCCGCGATTGCGGCGTCAAGCGCGCCAAGCTCGTCATCCGGTATGTGGTCCAGCTCCCGCGCTATATCCTCTCGTTCGACGCCCTCCTTACGCACTCTAAGGTCCCAGTAGACCAGCGTAACGCCTATGAGCCCCAGGGGAGCAAAAACAATCCAGAAGAGTCCGCTGACGAGTCCCGTCACCTGTAAGATTGTCGCCTGGTTATCTATGAAGGTGCTGAGCGACAGCCCAACTATTATTCCCACGATGCCGCTGAGGAGCGCTCCCGGCAGAGACCAGAGCAACGCCATCGCCAGCAGGTTGCCGAATACATTCCGCCATCGATATCTGACCAGATAGCTGCTGCGCGACAGCGAGGCCATCGGAGACGTGCCTTCGAGTACGGCCGCGGGAATCGCGAAGGCCCACGAGACAATGAAGAATACGGCGAAGGGAATGCCGATTCCCGTGGCAGCCAGGCCTATGCCGACGAGGAATACGATGGCTCCGGCGCCCCCGAGGTTCCGAAGTTTGCGCCAGGCGGCCGCGTATGAGGCGACTATGTTGATTTCCGAGCCTTCTATATGACGAGATACGGCGTGAGCCGTGGCCCCGTACATGATCAGGAAGCCGAATATTGAGAGGAGCGCGACGACCACGTATTGAAGGACGATGGCCACCCCGAGACTTTCGCCCTGGGCGGGTCCTCCAAGCATGGTGTCCAGCAGCAGCAGAGGAACCTGGGCGATCGCAACGATACCGACGAGGGGCAAGAATCTCTCGCGGTATATGCGTATGGTTTCTCTTATCTTCTGGCTGAGAGTCCTAGGTTCCATCTCCGCCCTTGTCCTGGATCAAGATCTTCTCGATAGTTGGACCCGCCGCTGTGCGCCAGGGAGCTTGGCGGCGGACGAGTCCTGCTCAGAGCCTGAGGCGCTCGCATGCCGGCGGCGCCGATTACCCTACGGGACCGCGTTCAGGCCGGAATAGATCGGCACGAACATCGAAAACGCTATGAACCCGACGATGCCGCCTACTACGAGCGTTGAGGCCGGCTCGAGCATACCCAGCAGGCTGTCTAGCTGTCGCTCTAGCTGCTTCCGATAGGCCTCGGACAGGTCGTTCATCGTCTTCTGGAGCGAGTTGCTCCGCTCGCCCAGCCCGACCAGCTCGACGAACATATGCGGCAGCACCGGGTAGTCCTTCAACGCATCGGCAAAGCCGTGACCCGTCAGTAGACTGTCCTCCGCCGCAAGGAAGGCGTTCTGGATTATCCGATTCTTGGTTCCGGAAATGGCGAGCCTGATGCCTTCCGCAAGGCTTACACCGGCTTCCAGCAGCATGCTCACGGTGCGGGCCATACGCGAAAGCTCGCCCGAGACCACGAACGAACCCAGAACGGGCGCTTTGACCATGAACATGTGAATCCACAGGTTCACGGTTGGGAATCGGGAAACGAGCTTGATGAAAATGAAGAAGGCGAACAACCCAATTATCATCTTGAGAAAGTTTTCTTTTATGCTCGCCATGGCCTTGACGGCGAACTTCGTGACGCCCGGTATATCCGCCCCCATCTGGTCGAACACCGCCAGGAGCGGAGGCAACGCCACGACCATGAGCACGCCGAGGGTCACGGTCGACAGGCCGATAATCGCAAGGGGGTACATCAGGGTCCGAATCGCCTTTGCCTTCGCCTCCTGTTCAGCCTCGAGAATGTCCGCCAGCTGCTCCAGCGCGGTGCCCAAGCCGCCCGTCATTTCACCGACCTCGACGACCGTCACATAGAGCTTGCTGAACACCTTTGGATGTTTGGCGAGAGCTTCGGAGAGGCTGCCTCCTTCATCCAGAGTTGTCCTGATGGACATTATCACCCGTTTCATGCCGCGGCTGTTGCTGTCCGACGAAAGCATCTCCAAGGTCGTCACCAGGCTTGCGCCGCTCAACACCATCGTCGCGAGCTGCCTCGAAAACCTGACCAGCTCGCCGGTTTTGACCTTGACGAGCGATGGTATGAGGTCTTCCAATGAAGGCGGATGCCATCCGGTCTTTACCAGAAGGGTCTTATAGCCTTCCTGGGAAAGCTGCTCCCGAACGTCCAATTCTGAGCGGCCTTCCAACCATCCCTTGACGATGCCCTCTTTCAGCGTGTATGCAACATATTTGTACTGCATCGTCGTAACCCTTACTCCAGAGTAAACAGGACGCGCGTGACCTCGTACTGAGTGGTTACGCCTTGCTTGACCTTTCGCATCGCGTCCAAGCGCAATGGAATCATCCCGTCCCTAAGAGTCTGAGCAGTCATTTCATGTCTGGCGGCATCGGAAAGGAACATCTGCCTCAATTCGTCGGACATGGTGAGTAGCTCGAACACGCCGGTCCTGCCCCGATAGCCCGTCTGGGCGCACACGTTGCAGCCCGCTCCGTATACGAACCGGTCCATCGACTCACCGGTCTCGGCCTCGTAGGCCTGATGCTCTTCGATGGGACGGGTAGTCATGGTCTGGCAGACCGTGCAGACTCGTCGCACCATCCTCTGAGCCACTATGCCGGCTACTGAAGTCGTGACAAGATATGCGGGTACGCCCAGGTCCTTAAGTCTTATGAGGGCCGAGACGGAGTCGTTCGCGTGCAGGGTCGTCAGGACCAGGTGACCCGTCAAGGCAGCCTGGATCGCGATTATTGCCGTCTCCTGGTCGCGAATCTCGCCGACGAGGATCACGTCCGGGTCCAGTCTCAGTATGCTTCGAAGCTGGCCCGCGAAGGTTATTCCCGCCTCCGGGTGGACCTGCATCTGGTTCGTATCGCTTATGCGGTACTCAACCGGGTCTTCCAAGGACATCACATTCTGCTCGTCGCGGTTCATCTGCAGAATGGACGCGTATAGGGTCGAGCTCTTGCCCGCGCCGGTAGGCCCACAAACGATGATTACGCCGTAGGGCAGCTTGAGGAGGTCCCTGTAACGGCTCATTATGTCGGCTTCCATGCCCAGCTGGTCGAGCCCCATGACCGTGAACTCTTTGTCCAAAAGCCTCAAAACCGCCAATTCCCCGGTTACCGTGCTGCTGACGGCCACACGAATGTCGACCTTCCGGTTCTGGACCTCGATGGAAAATTGGCCGTCCTGCGGTCGACGCCGCTCTGCGATGTTCATGCCCGACATGATCTTCAGACGCGATATGAAGGTAGGATGCAGCTCCAGAGGCAGGTTCATCACGTCGTGCAGAATGCCGTCGATTCGGAAGCGGATCCTCAGCCTGCTCTCGGTCGGCTGTAGGTGGATGTCGGAGGCCCTGTCCTGCAGCGCCTGTCTGAGAAGCAGGTCTATCACCTCGGCGGGTTGAGCCTCGCGGATGCTGCTTGCCGTAAGCCTGCCCGCCGCTGGGCCGTCTTCCTCTCCGTCAGAGTCGGATGTCGCACCTGAAAGCTCTGTAAGCCTGTATGAGAGATCGATCTGCTCTACGATGTCTTTCGGAGTCGAGATTACGGGGTCTATAGCATGTCCGGTCCTGACCGCCAGGTCCTGAATGGTCTGGAGGTCCGTCGGGTCCGTGAGAGCTATAGTCAGCCTGGTCGCGGTCACGCTGATTGGGAGCGCCGTATACTTGCGGGCTATCTCTTCGGGGAGCATGACAATGGCTGATGGGTCGATGGTCTCGCTGCGAAGCTCCGCCATGGGGAACCCGGTATGAATGGCAAAGAGCGAGGCGAGATCTCCGGGAAGTATCAGCCCCTCGCGGTCGAGAACGCGGCTCAAAGTTACGTTATCGCGCTTCGCGACCTCTTTCGCACGAACGAGCTGGTCGAAAGTGATCATGCCCGCGTCCACGAGCATGTCGCCAAAAGTGGACGAGCTGCCTTCTGATGGCCTTGCCTGGGTCGACTGGGAGCCTTTGCTTGCAGGTGGCTCGGCGGCTGCTACTTCATTGAGATTCTCGGTATCTATCGAGTCCTCATGGATTTCAGTACGAACCATGATCCCCTTACGCCACTACCTTTGGATTTTCCACAGGCATCGATTCCGCGGGCGCAAACGATCCGGAATTCTGGGGAGCTTCATTTCGAATCAGACGAACGCTTAGCAATCGCTCGTCCGGTCCACCCACATGCTCCAGGGACTTGCTGATTATCGTTACGCCTTGCATCTCCGGAAGGATAGTTCCCAGATTCAAGGGCTCCCTGAGACCGAGCCAGATGTCCACTCCCTCCAGATTGTTGCCGACAAGACGCAGCAATCGGAGCTGCGGCTTCTGCCTGAGCTCTCTCACGAACTGTACGATCTCCTTGACGCAACCAGGGGCCTCCACGTTCAGCCGCACGGTGCCCTCGAATACGGCCGCCTGATCGTTCTCCGGCTCGGACGGCTCGTCTGCTTTCAGCGCGGGCCTTTCCGCGACGCTTGCTACAACTTCGGTCTGGTCTTTCGTCCCATCGTCTTCTATTGCATCTGCAAGTGTCTGCACATCGCCCTCAACAGCGGAGATGACTTTTTCAGGCTCCTCCGTTTTCAGCGTGGGTCCTTCGGCGACGCCTGCGACAACTTCGGCCCGGTCTTTCGCCTCGTCTTCTTCGATTGCATCTGCAAGTGTCTGCACATCGCCCTCAACAGCGGAGATGACTTTTTCAGGCTCCTCCGTTTTCAGCGTGGGTCCTTCGGCGACGCCTGCGACGACTTCGGCCCGGTCTTTCGCCTCGTCTTCTTCGATTACATCCGCATGGGCCGCGACTTCGCCGGCATCCTCGTTCAACGTCTGCCCATTTGCCGGCACAACTTCTTCTTCTGCGGGATTGGCAGCAATGTCGTGGGGCTCCAAACCGTTGGCCGGGGAGGCTGCCGTTTCCTCTTCCGCGGGTGCATTGCGCTCTGTGTTTTCGCCGTCGCTGAGCCCGTTAACGCTCCCTTCATCGGGCGTGGATTCCTCTTCCAGGCGGTCGGAAGGAGACTTTTCGTCACTCTCGACGACTATGGCTTCGGCACTCTCTAAATCCTCCGATGTAATAGGAACGGGCGCACTCCAGTCGTCAGATATCTCATACGGGTTGTCCGGCAGGACCCATTCAGGCTCTTCTAGATCCTCGAAATCCAGAGCTTCCGCAACCATCAGCTCTTCATCGTCGATTTCTTCAAGGGGACCCGGCTCGGAATCGTCCACGGGCTCCTGTTTGAGGTCCTCATTAGCTGCGATGTGCGTCATGTCGGAATTATCGTGAATGACCGTCTCAAGGTCTGAATTTTCGTCAGCGTCGACAGATAGGGCGTCGGTGTACTTCTCATCGTCGTCGATCGACGGCTGTTGGGCATCGGCGAACTCATCATTGGGCGAATAGACCTGGTCGGGCTCCTCCTGGACTCTTACGCGCATCTGCTGGTCGGAGGGAAACACCCAGAAATTAGGCGAGGGCGGGGCGAGTGGCTTGGGACCTTCGACGTTTTCGCTTTCGGATTCAGGCGCGTCAGGCTGCGGGACACCGTCATGCTCCGTGGGATTGGCCTGCGAGGGCGTTTGGGAAATGGAAGCCTCTTTCTCCGATTCTGATTTCTTGGGCGCCAGGTAGGGGATATGTCTGTCGCGGGCCGTGCGCCATATAGGGTCTGCAAACGTCTGCTCGGCCTCGCCAAGGGTGTCGTCGAATACGGCCCTGACCTCGTCTTCTATTAGCTCTGTCAGCCTTGCCCTGGTCTGCTTCGCGACAGTCTGGTCGATGTCGGCGGTGGCGACTTCAAACTCCGTTACGATTCTCTTGACTTCGGTGTCGAGGCCCTGGCTAAGGAGGGCTCGGTACTGTGAAACGGCCTTCTCGATGGCCGCTCCGATTACGCCCTCAAATTGACCCAACATCGGGTCAGTCGGAGAGTCATCAATTTCCTGGTCTTCCTTGTCGTCCTGGCTATCTTGGCTTCCGTCGCTTTCGTTGATCATGGTCCCTTTGCCTGACTCCATTTCACATGCGCACTTAGCGTAGGTGTTAGATCGGAAATCTTAAGCTGTCCCGAATCTACGGCGATTCTGGACTAGCGTTGGTAGTGTCGCGGGCCCCTTGCGGGACGTGGGGCTACTCCTCCGTTGATTGGCCGAAGTCGGACAGGAAAGAGAGGTGCTTGTCACGTGCTTTGGCCCATATGGGGTCCACGAGCGTCTGTTCGGCGTTGCTCAGAGTGTCGTCGAAAACCCTTCGGACCTCGCCCTGCACTAGCTCCGCGAGGCGGGCTCGGACACGTCGGGCGATGACCATGTCTATTGTGGACGTGGCCTTCTCGAACTCCTCGACGATGCGCTTGACCTCGATATCGAGTCCCTGCCTCAGCAGATTGTGGTACTGAGAGACGGCCTGTTCGATGGCGGCGCCGATGACGCCTTCGAATTCCCTGTCTATCGGCCTGCGGTTGCCGTTTTCACTTGGCTCGTGAGACGTCTTCTCATATATGTCGTTGATCTGATTTATCATGAAATGTCACCTCTCTGGTCAATCTGACCGTAGATTATTACCTCATCACCAACCTATTTCCGAGGGCGCCCTGTCCGGGGCCCAACGATCAGATGGCCAGCCATCCGAGCCTTACCGCCGTAACGACGGCGTGAGTGCGGTCGGAGGCTCGAAGCTTGATCATGATATAGGTAAGGTGGTTTTTGACGGTCCGCTCGGAAATTCCCAGTCGCGCCGCGATGAGCTTGTTGGAGTATCCCTCCGCCACTATGGAGAGTACCTCCCTTTCTCTGTCCGTCAGAGGCTGTGCGTCAACGGGCACCTGCTCGGGATTCCGCGGCCTTATCACGACGCCTCCGTTAATCCTGAGCACACTGAGCGAAAAGTCTATGTCTTCTTGTACGGGAAACGTTGTCTGCATTGCCGTAACCACGTCACTCCTCCAACATCCGATTGGAACCATAGTACCAATGCAAATGACCCCCTAGGTTTGTAATAGGTATGCGCTAAGTTTGCGGTTCCTGGGTTTTCTGATGCTTTTGGTCGGTGTCTACCAGCCTGGACAAGTTGGTACTTTAGGACGGTGTCGTGTCGGGCGGCTAAGTATAGGATTAGACCCTGAGTTGATAGCGGAATAGAGCCCTCCTCGTGGGGGCTGGATTCAGAATAGATGGAAGGCCATGAAGCTGTTAACAGACACGTATACGAAGAAATTAGGGACGAAACGCAGGGGCGGCATGGCAAGCTGCATCAAGTCCGTTGTTCGCGAGAAGACGGGTAGCCTGTTAGTCGAATCCGTCATTTCCATAGCCCTGTTCACCATAGTGGGCACCGCGGTGATGAGTGGTCTTTCGACTACCCAGATCTCCGGCGCGCAGACGGAGCGGCAGTCAATAGCTGAATTCGTGGCAAGGAACCAGATGGCTTCGATTTTTGAAAGCGCCTACCTGAATATAGGCACCGACTACCCTGCAGTCACGACTCCCGAGGGATACACGGTAACGGCCACCACAGAGGAAGTGGACGTGCTGGCCCCCGACCCCGACGTGCAGAAAGTCATAGTCACGGTGTCCTATGGAAACGACACTGTCTTCGTACTAGAAACCATAAAGGCCAAACAACTGTAATTCAAAAGCCTGAATGCGGTGGTGGGAGTGAGGTTGATGAAGTCGATATTCAATAGGCTTTTGTCTACATCTTCAGGATTTACCCTGGCTGAGACGTTGGTCGCTCTGAGCATTATGGGTCTCGGCTTGGGCCTCGTAGGTAGCGGCATCTTCCAGAGCCTCGTTATCGAACGTGTATGGGTCGATGATGTTATCGCTACCAGGGATATCAGGCACGCCGACAGCTGGCTGTCCGAGGACGCGTTGAACGCCCACGAAGTCTGTGACTCGGCGACGAATGCCAAGCTCACGCCCGGCGGCGGCACTGTCGGCAGCATAATGGTGGTCTGGTACGAGTTCACTGACCCCAATGACCTGCCCGTAACCTATTGCGACGGCACACTGAGCGCAAACTTTACACGGCACGAGATCACCTACGTAGTCGTCGGCACAGAGCTACAAAGGATAATAGTGGTCGACGGTCTGCAGTTAGCCCAAAGCAGCCTTACGAGGCGCGTCGTCTCCGCCGGCTTCAGCCTTTCTGCTTCAGGTGATGTACTCAGCTTCGATCTCGAGGTTGAGGCGGAGGAAGGTGCAACCGAGTTCACAAGTCTCCAGACATTTCTGAGGAAGTTGAGGATCTAGCCAATGTTCAACCGGCTAATTCACAAGGAAGACGGAGTAACCATGGTATTGGCGTTGGCCTTCATGGCCATCTCCGTTCCCATAATCACCGCGGCACTTGGCCTGGCAAGCACGCTGACCGTGGACTCCACGGTCAAGTCGCAGATCGCGCGGGACCAGTTTTCGCAGATTGGCGCCGACGAGCTGGGGATACACCAGATCCTGAACCCGCCGGACGAGGAATACCTGGAAACGCTGTGGCTCGACGGCGACGGCGACGGCCTGCCGGACGGCGATACCATCGTCACGGTTATCAACGACGATGAATTCGTCATCGATATAGATCCAGGGGACCCCAACATATCCCCTATAGACGGCGAAGGCCTGGTAGTCACCAAGACCGTATTCCCCTTTGCCGCGCCGGTGGATTCCGGCATAGCGTCGGTGCATACCTACACCATCCGTGTCGAGAACACCACCGTTGACAGGGTCATACCTCTCAACTGGATGCACGACGGACTTCCAGAGGGGTTCACATACATCGGCGACAGCGTTACCAGCCCCGATTTCGATGTGTTTTTGCTGGAACCGCCGCTCGAGACCTGGAGAGACAAGTTCGACCCTGCGACGGGCATCGATACTCCGGCCTACCTGCAACTCTCCTGGGACCTGAATCCCGTCGGCATTACCCTTCAGCCGGGCGAAGTCCTTGAAATGAGCTTTGACGCTCAGGCCACGTATATTCCGGTGGGTCACTTCTGTAACATCGCCTGGGTCGAGCCGGAAGGCAGCCAGACCAGGACCGGCGCCACGGCCCGAATTTCTGTTGGTGATCCCCCTGAACCAGTGTGCGCCAGCGAAAAGGGCGACATCGATACGTCCGTAGCTGCCGAGCCCGACCCTCTAGACCCAACCCAACTCTATTCGACTTACGTGGTGCCTATCAAAAACACGAGCAACCAGTCGCTGCACGTGTGGTGGGTGCGGCTGAAGCTGCCCGATGACTTCATCTACATCGCAGGCTCCACTGCGGGGAATATAACCGCAAACGACCCCCTACCTATGTCACAGCAGGGCCGGCGACAGGTGCTCAACTGGATCTGGGATAACGACAAGCCGACGTTGCCGTCTTGGGCAGATGACAGGTACATTACCTTTGATGCCATCGCCCCGACGACGCCCGGCACCTACTTTGTCGAGACAACCGTCTTCTTCAAGGAGTTCGATGATCAGGCCTACGGCTGGCCCGATGCGGTTGTGAAGGTGATGGACACCTACGAGATAACCGTGACCGACGGCGGCAACTCCACGACGTCCAGCACGACGTCCAGCACCGTCTTTCTCCTGGGTTCAGATGCCGAGGTAATTCGCAAAAATACCGGAAAACCTTAATCAGGCCCGTATCGATTTCTCGCCGATGATCGTCCCAGTTGACGTTGAACCGCGTAAACGGAGTCGTTCATAGGCATGCAACGCGGTTGTTAGTGCAGGCTATGGGTTGCCCGTGAGCACATATAGCTCACGGGCAACTTTTTGTTCCGGGGCCTTATCGTCTGATTCAATAGGCTGGCTTCACTGCCTCAGCGAACTTCGCATCTTTACGTTCCCAAATGCAA
>JADFKI010000121.1 GCA_022565015.1 Chloroflexota bacterium | reverse complement strand
ACGACATCACCTCATCAACGAATCGCTCTCGTAAGAATAGAAGCTGGCCACATGTGTAATTTGCTTCGGCTTCGATCGTCGCGTGACACGCGGGGCTAAGTTCGGTTTCCGAGTCCCCCATCAGGAATTCGTGATGCCACGGAGTGATTGCGTGTCCAATTTCATGCGCACAGGAGAACCTTTGGCGCTGTACGGATTGATTCTTATTGACAAAAATGGTAAATCCGTCCGAACCCGGCAAATATGCCCCATCAACTGGCATATTTGACAACTTAACACCTCTAGCTCCAAGACTGTGAGCAATGCTTCCTAAATTGACTGGGAAATTAGACAGCATTCTTTGATTGATGCCCACCGAATTAATCAGTCGCATCACATCATCGTCGCTTAAACCGCCCTCGTTAGTCAGTTTCTTATTCAATTTGCTTGCCATATCTAACTCCATCGACGGCTGCTACATCGATGCAGACTCCCATACAATGCCACAATCCGGACAAAAAGAGCCATCTGATTCTCTAATCATTGCTCCACATCTTGGGCACGCAGCCACAATATAGTTAATTATTTCAGGCCTAGACACTGCGGACACGCCACGATCGCCAAACGACAACTCGCGAACTGGACAGACTTCCTCATCGCACTCACGAAGCTCACCCACCTCACTCTTACACCTAATGCAATTGACTTTACTCTGGCCATTACCCGGATCGTCTCTTTGTAACGGAAGAGGCATCTGCCTAACAGTGTCTTCAAACAATATATCTTTGAGGAATTCCTCCCACAATTCGGGGTCATCAACCGCTGGCTTCGTCCTCAAGAGCGCATCGCTAACTCTGTTCCCGAATCTAAATGCCTCGACAGGGCCCAGTTGCCGCTGTTCAATAATTTTCCTGGCCGCGTTTCTTAGACCATTGGCCGACTTGGTAGACAATTGGTACTTCTTAGCCAACGTATACAAAGCATCAACCGCCACTTCCATGATCTTGGAGTCGAACACTCTACTGAACTGATTTGGCGTGCGCAACTTATTTCCTCCAGCGACCCTCTCTACCTACTTTTCCCACCGTCGCGCTCCCAGGTCAATGCTGCGTCTCTTGTAGTCTTCCTTCCTACCTTACTGATGTGTGCACCGGGCCAAGTCCGTTGATGCTCACCTTCGCGCCTTTCGAGATCGTTTGTGACTCCTCTATGCACAATCTCGTTACCATTCTTCATGACGTACTTGAAAGTATTTCTGTCGCCGGCCATTTTGACACTCCTCAAATTAACACAATACGAACATATATTCTACAACCCTTGGGAGAAAGTCCGCCCGGCGAGGTGGCTAGGCGGTCTCGGTGGGCACCTTCTTGGGGCGCCCCCTGCGACGGCCTTTTGGCTTGAGAGCAAAGCCGTCTATGTCCTCGAGGAACGAGAGCTGGTTGGTCGGCGTGGATGAGGTCTCACGCGGCTCGAGCAGCGCGTCCACCTCCTCCCGAAAGCTCTCGATGTCCCGGAAGTCCCGGTATACGCTGGCGAACCTTATGTAGGCCACCCGGTCGAGGCCGCGGAGCCTGTCCATGACCAGCTCGCCGATGATGTTCGAAGGTATCTCGGCCCTGCCCAACCCCGAAAGCTGCGCCTCTATCTCGTCGGCGACCTTGTCTATGCTTCCTATGGGCAGCGGCCGCTTGGCGCAAGCCTTGGTCAGGCTGGTCCAGAGCTTGTCCTTGTTGAACACCTCGCGGCGTCCATCCTGCTTGATTACCATCAGCGCCTTGGTCTGCACCCTCTCGTACGTCGTGTACCTGAGGCCGCACCGAAGGCATTCGCGCCTGCGTCGAATCCCGTCCTGCGAGTCTCTGGATTCCACTACCTTGGAGGATGTGTCGTTGCAAAATGGACAGTACATGATCTACTTTTTATTTATTGGGACGCACTAAAATAACCACTAGTTACCGCGAAGTCCAACAACAATAACACTACATATAGCGTCTGTCAACCGATTCTTGCCTATTTATTATACCAGCTTTTCGCGGCCTTAACCGCATGTTTCAGCTATGGAGCCGCATCTCCCGGAGTCTGATCATCGATGGGCTTTTCGCCTTGAAGGTGGAGAGAAAACTGGGGCTTGGGGCGTTTTATCGCAATGCCGTCCGAGTCGTTCTTTCCCGACCGGTCCACCCCGTGTCGCTTACAACAAGACAGAGGCATCGGGTCTGCCCGGCAAAGGCAGACAACTGGGACGACATGTTGGCTTGGCCGCCAGAGGTCCGGCCGCTGCGTCAATCATTGCGGAGCCGCGAGAGAAGCCAATGAAACGACAAGACCGCCAGTTATAGCGGTCTCATCGTGGGGGATCCGATGCCCGAGGGAGGGCGGGGGATGTCTAACGTACGTTCTGAGGAGAGTCCTCCGTCTTGCGACTCCTCGAATACCTCCTCAGGAACGGAGGGAGGTCTAGCTCGCCGGTGTCGCTGGCCAGCGCCTCCTCCAACATGGAGCTCAGGTGATCGTCGCGCTCCTGCAGGTGCTCCGACGCAGGGAAGCCTGTCGCGATGATCGTGAGCTTGATCTCGTTTTCCATCTTGAGGTCGGTGACCATGCCAAAGATGATGTTGGCGTCCGGGTCCACGACCCTCTGAATGACCTCCGCGGCCTCATGCAGCTCGGAGAGCTTGAGGTCGCTGCCGCCGGTGATGTTGAATAGAACGCCCCTGGCGCCTTCGATGGAGACGTCCAGCAGCGGGTTGGTTATGGCGCGCTGGGCCGCCTCTCTCGAGCGGTGCTCGCCTATGCCCCACCCGATGGACATCCACGCTGGGCCGGAGTCGCGCATGATGGACTGGATATCGGCGAAGTCCAGGTTTATCTCGCCCGGCACCGTTACGAGCTCGGCGATGGACTGCACGCCCATTCTGAGCACGTCGTCGGCCATCTTGAAGGCGTTCTCCGCCGTTATCTCCTCTTCGCAGATAACGTGCAGGCGCTCGTTGGGTATGACGAGGAGCGTGTCGACATGGGACTTGAGCCGCTGGATTCCTTCCTCCGCCGCGCGAGCCCTGCGAATGCCCTCAAACGAGAAGGGCCGCGTCACGACACCGACCGTTAGCGCCCCGGTCTCCTTGGCGATCTCCGCGATCACGGGAGCGGCGCCCGTGCCGGTGCCTCCGCCCATGCCTGCGGCGACAAATATCATGTCGGAGTCTCGGACCGCCTCGTATAGCTCTTCCCTGCTCTCTTCGGCGGACTTCATGCCAAGGTCCGGGTTGCCCCCGACGCCCTTGCCTCCGGTAAGCTGGTCGCCTATGCGAATCTTGAGCGGCACATCGCACCGCACCAGCGCCTGAGCATCCGTGTTCACCACCATGTATTCGACCGTGGGCACGCGCTCGCGGAACATACGCGAGACAGCGTTGGACCCACCACCCCCGACGCCGATGACCTTTATGTTCGCGACTCCATCCGGCTCCCTGCTGTTGACGGCCATTAGACCCTCCCTAGGTTTGTACCAGTTACCGCGACGTTTGCCGGGGCAAGATACAGCTTGAATGATATACCGGGCGGCTTATTTCGCGCCCCGCCCATGCGCGTATTATCTCGATCCCCACTTGAACGGGTTCAGAATTCTGGATACTCCCGCCCCGCTTCCGACAGGCTCCCCCTCTGAATGAGAAGCGCCGCTGCCATTCGTACCATTGGTCGCCTCTTTGGCTTTCTGCTCCGCCGCCCATATGAGTATCCCCACGGAGGTAGCGAAATCGGGCTGCTGCAGCTCCTCGAGCATCCCCGGCAGAGGCATGGGCGAACCGATCCTTACTTTCGGGGTAAGAATCTTCTTGAGCATCGCTTCGAAGCCCGCGAGTTTGGCGGCGCCACCCGTAAGCACTAGATTCACCTGGGACAGGTCGGAAATCTCGGCGTCCCGTAGCTTCAAGGCGATGAGTCTCGCCAGCTCCTGGGCCCGCTCGCGCGTAAGCTGGCAAAGGTCGCGCCTTGGCAACGTCAGCGCGGTCGAGCGCCCGACTATCGCCAGGGTAAACTCCTCGTGGGGCCGCACCGAGTCCGGCTCCGTGCTGGCAAAGTTCAGTTTGGCCTCTTCCGCGCTATCGTAGGGAGTGTTGTAGGTCAGGCATATGTCGTTGGTGAACTGGAATCCCCCCACCGGAATGGCGGATGTGTAGTACATGCTGCCGGCGCGGTATGCGATGACCTCCGTCGTACCGCCGCCGATGTCGATCAGAACGACGCCTCCGGCCTTCTCCATCGGCGTGAGCACGGCCTCGCCGCTCGCGAGGGATTCGAGCACGAGTCCCTCGACCCTGATGCCCGTGCCCTCGACCGCCCTCACCAGCTGGTCCATCGGTGCGGCCGCTCCGGTAACTACGTGGGTCTTTACCTCCAGCCGTCGAGTGTGCATGCCCAACGGGTCTTTGATTCCCTCTTGCCCGTCCAGAGAATAGCTGATTGGTATGGCGTGCAGGACTTTTCGTCCGACTCCTTTGCTGTACTTCGCGACGTTGTCGGGCACCTGCGTCAGGTCGGCTGACGTGATGACGCCGTGCCGACCAACCCAACTCAGGACGTCGCTCCGATTCTCGAAGGAGACGTGAGAGCCGGTGATTCCTACGTAAGCGGAGCCCACCTTGACACCGGCCTTGCCCTCAGCCTCCTTGACCGACGCCCGTACGGAAATCTGAGTCGCAACGAGATTTTCGATGACGCCCTTGACCAGCCCCTCGCAGGGGACCACGCTATGCCCAAGGACGCTCAGGCTGCCCGTTTCGGACTTCTCGCCGATGACGGTGCAGACCTTCGTCGTGCCAATGTCGATTGCGGTCAGAATTTTCGCTCTATGCATCATGATCGGTAACCCCAATGATGTCCGGATAAGGACCTTGACCGGTGATGTTTGCGTAGGACTGTCAAATACGCTCCGCCACCCTTAGTCGAGCGCTACGGCTCCTTGGATTCATTCTTATCTCTTCCTGGCCGGGCCTGATCACCCTCCGGCTTACAAGCCGCAACGCCGGTTCATGGCCGCATACGCACATCGGTATTTCGGGGGGGCATATGCATCTCGAGGCCCCACGCCTGAGCACCCCTTTGACCAGCCTATCCTCCAAGGAGTGATAGCTGATCACCACGATTCGTCCGCCCTCTCTGAGCACCTCAATTGCCTGATCTAGGCCCTTCTCTACGTTGTCCAACTCCCCGTTTACCGCCATTCGGATGGCCTGAAAGGTCTTCGTTGCCGGGTGGATTCTCCTCCCGCTGGGCCCGCCCAGGACCCTGGAAATCACCTCCGCCAGCTGCGTCGTGGTATCCAAGGGTCGGTTTCTTACGATTGCGGAGGCGATTCTTCTCGACCTCCGCTCCTCACCGTACCGATATATGACGTCTGCCAACTCGGATTCCGGGAAGCCGTTGACCACCTCGGCGGCTGACAGCATTTGGGATGTATCGAACCTCATGTCCAGCCGGGCTTCCTTGCGGAAGCTGAATCCCCTGGCAGCGGTATCGACTTGCAAGGAAGAGAGTCCGAGGTCGAACAGAATCCCATCCGCGGGCTCGAACCCGTGCCTTCGAGCAATGTCCCTGACGTTGGCGAAGTTCCCCTGCTCCGCGACGAAGCTACGCGAGAACTCGCCCAACCTTCCAGTCGCGGACTCGAGCGCTTCCAGGTCCAGGTCTATGCCCAGGAGCCGTGGCGGTGGGTCAGTCGCGCTCAAGATCGCGGACGCGTGTCCGCCCTCACCCAACGTGCAGTCGACGTAGCTGCCGGAAGGGTTTACCTGCAGCGTGGACAAGACCTCGCCGACCATCACCGGCGTGTGATGAATTTCCACCTCTAATCACAAAAAGAGGGCTCAGTTTGAAATGTGCAGGTGCAACTCAGGCCGTCCGCACATATGCAAAACTGGCGCCATGCGCTGGGTGCGCCTCGCGTGTTACAATGTGGCCGCTCAGCGGCGTTACCTGCTGCACCACCGTAACTGAGTTTCCCAGAGAACCTAAACAAGACGCAAGGGTTTTTTAGACATCTCTTTCAGTTAATTTTATCTCAGGAATCCCAGTCTATGTCCACAGTGTTAAACAATGTCTGAAACAATTTTTAGACTTGCCATACTGACGATCAGCGACGCGGGCTCCAAGGGGGAACGTGAAGACACCAGTGGAGACGTGATCAGCGAGATGATGGCCGGCGAAGATTTTCGGGAGCTCCGTCGGGACATCGTGCCCGACGAGGAGGAGCTGATATCGGGCCGGCTGCGCGAGTGGTGCGATGGAGGCGAGTTCGACCTGATATTGACCACCGGCGGTACCGGCCTCGGGCCGCGAGACGTGACCCCCGAGGCGACGAAGGCGGTGCTCGATATCGACGTACCCGGCATCGCCGAGGCCATGAGAATCCAGACCCTCAAGAACACCCCCCTGGCCATGCTGAGCCGCTCGGTCTCCGGCGTTCGGTCCGGCTGTCTCATCGTAAACCTTCCAGGCAGTCCCAAGGCAGTCCGGGAGACCCTCGCGGTGGCGCTCGAAGCCATTCCCCACGGCCTAGAGATGGTAAAGGGCCGGCGCGGCCACCCAACTGGCTAGCCCGTCCGATGCGCTTTCACGTTCTTACCCTCTTCCCCGGGATTTTCCAGGGGCCGCTCTCCGAGAGCATTCTTTCCCGCGCCATCGGAAAAGGGCTCATAGAGGTGGCGCTGCACGATATCAGGGACCAGGCCGACGACCGCCATCGCACCGTGGACGACTATCCGTTCGGAGGCGGGGCAGGCATGTTAATGAAGCCGGAGCCGCTGTTCAAGGCCACGGAGTCCGTCTTTGAGTCCGCATCGCTACCCGCCGAGACGCCCGTGATTCTGATGACTCCGCAGGGTAGAAAGCTCGACCAGCGTATCGTGGAAGACCTCGCAACCAAAAAAGACCTGGTCATCATCTGCGGCCGCTACGAGGGAGTGGACGAGCGAATACGCGAACACCTGGCGACGGACGAGATCAGCATAGGCGACTACGTGCTCAGCGGCGGTGAGCTGGCCGCGATGGTCCTCATCGACGCCGTGTCGCGACTGGTCCCCGGAGTCGTGGGCTCGATGGAGTCGGCGCTGGACGACTCGCACACCACGGGCCTGCTGCAGCACCCGCAGTACACGCGCCCCGCGGAGTTTCGTGGCTGGAGCGTCCCGGATGTGCTGCTGTCAGGCAATCACGCCGAGATCGAGCGATGGCGCCGTCGGGAGTCGCTGCGCAGGACGGCGCTGCGGAGGCCGGACATGCTAAAAGACGTCGAGCTGACCGAGGAGGACAGGCGCTTCATCCAGGGACTCCAGGAAGATGGCACGGCTACGGCTTGATAGACAGGACACGTCAGCTTGCCTCAAGATCGCCCGCGTTATGCCGGATCGAACTTGGACCAACCCTCTTCTTCTACTGGGGCCAGACCGATGTTCCCGGCAAGCACCGCCTCGTTGAACTGCTCGGCCCCCTCAGCCCGCAAACGTAAGTCGCAATAGAGCACCGTCTTGGCTACCGTGTATGCGGGCCACGCCACGATATTCACGATAATAGGCCCAATTATTGGAATGAAGCTTGGAAGAAAAGTAACCGCGGAAATAATAAAAGATAAAACAAATGTGATTCCCAGTACACGCCACCAGTTGCCTTCAACCAGCTCAGAGCTGCCACGGAGGGATTCGGTCGGGCCCAGGTCCTCCAGAAGGGAGACCTGCAACACGTAGTACCAACGCAGGCCAAAATAGATTGCAAACGGTATCCCTATGATCGTGATCGCCATCAAAAACACGGCCAGGAACACGAGTGTTACCGCACCAAGCATCGGCCAAAATCGACGAAAGGTCCGACGAAAAGCCAGCCTCACGCTGATTTGTTGCCAGACGTACTGTTGGCAGACGGCGTGGGTGACTGCCCCTTCCAATACGATGAACATCAGGAAGAAGGCGGCCATCGACACTCCGAGGAATACGATGAGCACCGCAATGAACGAGGACGAAAGAAATATTGCCGGGTCTGGCTCTGGCTCGTCAAAAAAGCCCGATGCCATGCCCGTTCCAGCCAAAATTAAGAACATGACGCCTACGACGATGCTCGCAGGAATCTGCACCATCGCCGATATGCCAACGATCTTCCAGAAGTTATCCTTGTAAATCCTCCACGTGTCTGAGGCCACGTCGCCAAGGGTCCTGGTCGATAGTGTAGACACCATGGACATTCCTCCCGAATTCAGATCTCGCCATGACCGTCCCGGTCTGGGCCGATTCTATGTTCGGCGCTTACTTCTGTCAATTGTTACTTTATCTGGCCCCCCTTCCACGGCCATCATCACCATATGTAGGCTAAGAGCCTATCCGAAAATTGCCACGAATGGTTCGACAAGCTCACCACGAACTGGCAATCATCCGTTCGTCCTGAGCATTGTCGAAGGACCGTAAGACGTCCAAATGAGGTTTTCGGATAGGCTCTGAGTCGAAGCAACGCCGCATTCGAGCGGATTTCAACACGCACGTCGTTCTCGACGTATAATGTCCGTCACGTGGGATAAGCCATGCTAGATTTCGCGCTGGAGACTCATAGCATAGTGTTGCCGAGTCCGGCGACCTGCTTTCAGGCTGAAAAAATGAAAATTACCGATATTCGCATAGATGTAATAAAG
This sequence comes from Chloroflexota bacterium, assembly GCA_022565015.1. Classification (GTDB taxonomy): domain Bacteria; phylum Chloroflexota; class Dehalococcoidia; order Lucifugimonadales; family JADFKI01; genus JADFKI01. Next base: position 1,368 of record JADFKI010000121.1, on the reverse strand, counting down.
GGGGAGTTGCCGGCCACGGGCCTGGACTGGGATTTCTTGGCTTCTCACAAGATCGCAACGCTGGAATGAGGCCGGAAGTGGACAAATCGAGTATCTCCAACGACTCAGACCCTGAGCTAAATAGATATAGATTCGACTGGAGCGAGTTGCCGGCGATCACCGCCGGACTGCCGGGCACCGGAGGCGAGACTCGACGCGAGCCCGAGGACTTCAGGGTCGTCGAGATGCCCAGCTACCTGCCTTCCGGCGAGGGTAGCCACGCGTACGCCCTCGTCGAAAAACGCAGCCTCGCGACATTGGATGTCGTGAAGGCGCTGCGAGACCGTGGCGTCCCGGAGCGCGCCGTCGGCTTCGCCGGAAGGAAGGACAAGCATGCGGTCACCCGTCAGTGGTTCAGCGTACGCGAGGAGTACGAAGAAGAGCTCCACTCGCTGAGCGACGTCGAGGGCATCAGCATCCTGGAAATGTCGCGGCACACGAACAAGCTGGGTCTGGGACACCTGAGGGCGAACCGGTTCGAGATTCGCGTCCGCAATCCCGTTCCGGACTGGGAGCGCATTTCGTCGGCAGTCCTGGAGAGGATCACGTCGTTCGGTCTGCCAAACTACTTTGGCCCTCAGCGATTCGGGAGCTTCAACGACAACGCTATCGAAGCCGTTCGCCTCGCTCGTGGAGAGTCCCGCGCCGGGACACGTCGGTCGTACCGCTTCTATCTGTCGGCGCTGCAGTCCCACGTATTCAACCATCTCGTGAAGGCCCGCATCGAGCGAGGACTCTATGGCCGGGTCTTGAGCGGAGACTGGGCGCAGAGGCACGATTCCGGCGGCATGTTCGTCGTCGAAGACGGAGAAGCCGAGTCTCCTCGTGCGGAGCGGCTGGAGATAAGCGCGGTGCTGCCGTTGTTCGGCAAGAAGGCGAGGCTGAGCAACGACGGGGCCGGCGAGCTGGAGCGCGAGGTGCTCGATGACTCCCGTTTGGCCTGGGACGACTTCAGAACGCTCACCGGGGCCCGACGCGTCAGCCGCATCATACCCTGGGACTTCTCCCTCGAAGCGACGGAGGACGGCTACGTGGTCAGGTTCACGCTACCCAAGGGCTCCTTCGCCACCTGCCTGCTGCGTGAGTTGCTCAAGGAAGCAGGACCCGCCGACTAAGAGCCTATCCGACAACCTTAATTTGACGTTTCACGTTCCTTCGATAGTGCTCTCCGCAGCGGCGGAGTCCGGCGATATACATTCCTGGGAGTCGGACAGGACGAACGGAAGATTGCCCGTTCGTGGTGTCCGACTCCTTGTGAGGAATATCTTCGGACCCCGATTCTTCGGGGAGCTTGTCGAACCATCCGTGGCAGATTTCGGATAGGCACTA
>JADFKI010000120.1 GCA_022565015.1 Chloroflexota bacterium | reverse complement strand
TCGCCGCCGCCGCGTATGCGGGCCTCCAGCTTGCGGGTCAGTGCGCCGCGGGTCATGTGAGACTGGGACAGCAGCCCGTACATCGAGGCCGTCTTGTTCGGCACGTTTATGGAGGGGGCGATCAGCACCAGCCACTGCAGGTCGATCGGCGGAAGAGGACGTATGCGTTCCCCTCGGCCCAGGACCATCGCCGTACCGCCGTGCAGGAAGAAGGGCACGTCGGAGCCAACGCGCGCTGCTAAAGACGTGAGCTCCTCGACGGTCAGCCCGAGTCCCCACAGCTCGTTGAGGCCGACTAAAGTTGCGGCGGCGTCACTGCTGCCTCCGCCCAGGCCCGCAGCTGATGGTATGCACTTCTCCAGCGTTATCTTCGCTCCGGACTCGTATCCGGTCTCTTCTCGGAGCGTCTTGGCGGCCCTCAGGACCAGATTGTCGTCTGTAGCAAGCTCGGGAACATCGCACTCCAACGTTAGCCCGTCAGCAGGCTCGAAGGACAGCGTGTCGTAGAGGTCCACGGCCTGCATTATGGAGGCGATGTCGTGATAGCCGTCCTCGCGACGGCCCAGGATCTCAAGCGTGAGGTTTATCTTGGCGTATGCCTTCAGAGTCAGTGATTTCGGTGCGCTCATTATGCCCATATTTTAGGCAATAGGCCCCGTAAAGGCCACCCCACTCATCGAGACTGAGCGTCTGAGGTCTTCGCCTGGGGTCTACACGTGCGGCTTCGAGCAGAGCTTCGGCCTGCTCTCTGGAGATATCAAGGCCCTGCTGAAGACAGTTGTGGACTTGCTTGCGCGGCGCGGAGAAGCCCGCCCTCACGAGATCGAAAAAGCGCTCCTCAGAGTCGAGATCAAGGCACGGGCTGTCGTAGACATCTATGCGGACGACGGCTGAGGTCACCTTGGGCGAAGGCCTGAATGCCCTGGGCGGCACGCTCATGACGACGCGCGGAGACCCGTATAGCTGCGTTGCGACGGACAGAATCGACATCTTCCCAGGCTCGGCGCACATGCTCTTCGCGACCTCTCGCTGCACCATGACGACCATCAGCTTCGGCTTGTGGTCCGCCTCCAGGAAGCGCCGGATAATCGGCGACGCTGCGTAGTATGGGAGGTTCGCCACCAGCTTGTACGGCACGTCTGCCGGAACCAGCTCGTCGATGGCCGCCTCTCTGGCGTCGGCATGCACGATGGACACATTAGGGCTGCCTTCGAACTCCGACATCAAAGAGTCGGCAAGGGTGTCGTCCAGCTCGACAGCCACCACCCTACCCGCGCGCTCGGCCAGCCTCCTCGTCAGGACGCCGCGACCGGGCCCGATCTCGAGCACCAGGTCGTCAGCGGTAATCTCAGCGGCACGTATGATGCGCTCGACCACACGCCCATCAGCCAAAAAGTTCTGACCAAGGGATTTTTTGGCTTTCGGCCTTGGTTTTTTGGGAGGGGTCTGTTTTTCGGTAGAGGTAATGGCCTGTTCCTTGAGGCGCATCACCCTCTCCTCAATCCTCTCCTCCGACTCCTTAGGTCGAATATCTTCGGAGTCCGATCCATCGGACCATCGAGGGCGAGGAGGCTGCTCATTCCCCACTCAAGGGATTGTTGGGGTCTGTCTATAAGGCGAAGGGTCAAGTCTTGATAGTCCTCCCTCCCCCGCGTGGGAGGGAGCTAGAGGGAGGGGGCGTATCTTTGATAACGTAATTATGAAAACTGGAAATCAGGCCGTGCACCCCCATTCGATCCGTCCTGAGAACATATCACAGAGAGCCGGCTCGAGCCAGGCGATCCTACGGCACCCGGAATACACCTCTTACCGCTGCTTCCTTCCGGACCTGACGGGATTCGTGGCTTTCCGCCGCGCAGGACCCAGCTCTCAACGCCGGTTATCCCTGGACAGAGGCCTCGATATCAGACCTCCAGGAGGAGTTCAGCCTCGCTAGAGCGGATTGCGAGTACAGGGCACCGCTATCTCCCCGCTTAGCACGGCCTAAATTAATGGTAGGCGAAGCACCGGGGAGTGTCAACGCGACAAGCGCCCGGACATTTCATCGATTAGGTCGAATACCGGCGCCTTCAGCGAGAGAGTGGTCACGATTAATGTCCGATTGCGCTACGCCGAAATCGATGAAGTCAACGCCGGAACTTGAGCACGCTCAGGAACGCCTCTTGAGGTATCTCGACGCTGCCGACGCGCTTCATGCGCTTCTTGCCCTCGGCCTGCTTCTGGAGCAGCTTGCGCTTGCGGGTGACGTCGCCGCCGTAGCACTTGGCCAGGACGTCTTTGCGGAGCGCGCGGATGGTCTCGCGGGCGATGACTTTGCTGCCGATAGCCGCCTGCACGGGCACCTCGAACATTTGGCGGGGAATCAGCTCCTTTAGCCTGTCAACGAGATCGCGGCCCTGGTAGTAGGCGTTGTCTCGATGGGTGATTACAGACAGAGCATCCACCGGCTCGCCGTTGACGAGGATATCCACGCGGACCAGTTTTTCGGCGCGGTACTCGGCCAGGTCGTAGTCCATGGATGCGTAGCCCTGCGTACGCGCCTTCAGCTGATCGTAGAAGTCGAGAAGGACCTCCGAGAGGGGTACGGCGGACTCGATCAGCACCCGAGGGGCCGACATCGGGCTGGTCCCGCCGCCGAAGGACTCGCTCTGCAGGTACTCCATGCGCCTGTGCTCACCGCGCCTCGACCTTACCAGCTCCATCACGGGGCCGATGAAGTTGGAGGGCGTGATGATGCTCAGGTCCAGCCAGGGCTCGCGGATTTCGGAGTAGCGTCCCGCGTCGGGCAGGTCCGCCGGGCTCTCGATCTGCACCTCGGAGCCGTCGTTCATAACGATCTTATATGCGACGCTGGGCGATGTTGCCAGCAGGTTCAGGTCGTACTCGCGCTCCAGCCGCTCCTGAACGATGTCCATGTGCAATAGTCCAAGAAAGCCGCAGCGAAATCCTGAGCCCAGCGCAAGCGAGTTCTCGGGCTGGTAGGTCAGGGCCGCGTCGTTGAGCTGCAACTTCTCCAGGGCGGTGCGAAGGTTCAGGTAGTCCTCACCGTCGGCAGGATACAGGCCGGCAAAGACCATGGGCTTGAGCGGCTGATACCCCTTTAGAGGCTCCTCGGCGCTTTCACGAGCCAGGGTCACGGTATCCCCGACGGGGGCGTCTCCCACGCTCTTGAGGCCGCTGGCGATGTACCCGACTTCACCCGCGCTGAGGCGGTCCACGCCGGTGGGAGCCGGCTTGAAGATGCCGACCTCCAGGACTTCGCTGACCGCGCCGGTGGACATCATCTTGATGCGCTCGCCGGACGGGGCCGTGCCGTCCATCACTCGGACGTACGTCACGACGCCCTTGTATGGGTCGTACTTGGAATCGAATACCAACGCCCGCAACGGCCCTGATGCGTCGCCCCTGGGAGGCGGTATGCGCTCCACGATGGCCTCCAGTATTTCGGAGATGCCTGTGCCCTCCTTGGCGGAGACGAAAACGATCTCGTCTTCCATGAAACCGAAGGCCTGCTGCACCTCCTTGGAAACGCGCTCGGGCTCGGCGATGTCGAGGTCGATCTTGTTTACGACGGGGATTATCTGCAGGTCGTGCTCGAGGGCCAGGTAGACGTTGGCGAGGGTCTGTGCCTGAATACCCTGGGTTGCGTCGACGACCAGCAGCGCGCCCTCGCAGGCCGCCAGGCTGCGCGAGACCTCGTACGAGAAGTCGACGTGGCCCGGCGTGTCTATGAGGTTGAGCTGATACTCCCGGCCCGCCTGGCTCGTGTAATTAAGCCGCACGGCCTGGGCCTTGATCGTGATTCCGCGCTCGCGCTCCAGGTCCATGCTGTCCAGGACCTGCTCGACCATGTCGCGCTCCTCGACGGTGCCGGTCACCTGGATGAGCCGGTCTGCGAGGGTAGACTTGCCGTGGTCGATGTGCGCGATGATGCAGAAGTTGCGAATGAAGTTTAGGTCCATGGAATCATGGTAGCACCGGCAATGCGGGCCGGTCTAGGGAAAAGGCACCTAAACCTCTTGGTAGCGCGGCAGGCGAAAGGCGCAGCACAGAACGCCGGCGTATCTCTGAGTTCAACTCTCCAACCCTCTATCTTGTAAAATCGGATATTTTGCATAGATACGGCCCGTCAATACAAGAGTTTGACAAATATATAGGGAAACGCTAAGCTTTTGCCCTAACTTTCGCTGTTGACCCCTCTAAAAAACAAATCTGCGAATGTTCCACACGGGCAATTGACATTATCGCGGGCCAACGAACTCCAGAGAAGGCAATGAAGATGAAGTCCGTAATCTGTGTAACTGCACTGGGCGTGGCGCTTGTCCTGGCGGCCTGCGTTGGCACGACGCAGCCACCGCGAGAGCCTTCGCAGGTGACTCAACAATCCGTGGCGAGCGAAGGCGCCGCGATAACCGAGCCCACCGCATCGTCAACGCCGCTACCCTCATCGACATCTTTGCCGGCGCCCACCCATACGAGTCTCCCCGCAACGTCAACGACGCAGCCCACGGCGACCTCAACAGAAATGCCTGCGACTGCAACATCCGAGCCGACACAGTCCCCCACTCCGAATCCTACTCAGACGCCTTCTCCCGCGCCGACCAGTACGCCGACAAATACGCCATTACCGACCTCGACGCTAACGCCTGTACCAACGAACACACCTGTTCGGACTCCGACGCCGGCTCCGACAGACACACCGACCCAAACTCCCCAACCAACCGCCGGCACATCAGACGATGAGTTCTCGGGAGGACCAATACTGCGAATTAAAACTTCGGATTCATTCGGAAGTGGTTTCTTTTTTGATCCGGATGGTTGGATCCTTACCAACGCCCACCTTGTAGAAGGCTATGAACAAGTCGATGTCATTATCGGGGATTCAACAACCCTAGTTGCCACTGTGGTTGGAGTGCACGAACCGGCCGATCTCGCCGTGCTGAAGGTATCTCGCGCCCAAAAATTTTACTGGTCGGAATTCGCAAGGCCGGGGCTGGCGGATGCATCTCTCAGAGATGAGGTCGGTTCATATGGCTACGGCACCACGGATTCATCTGTCATTGGGTTGACTGTGATCGGGGCGAGCGTCATATCTAAGACGACAATTGACGGTGTCGACTACCTGGAGCTCGACGTCGCTATCGACCCCGGCCACACTGGAGGGCCATTGTTCCTTAACGATGAGGGAGTTATCGGTGTCAATACCCTGGTTGAATCGGGAGACGACGAGACGAGTCTTGCGATATCGATCGACTTCGTTAGATCGATAGTCGAAGACCTGAAGAAGGGCGCCAGTACCCTATCGACGAAACCAAAGGCTGTGGATCTTTCTGAACTTGCAACTTACGAGCCTTTAAACGGTAAATGGACCATAAATTACCCGGAAGCATGGTTCGTTGGTGATTTGGAAATAGATCCCAAGGGTGGCTTCTACACTATAGAGTCAGTGGACTTCATTTCGTCTAATGCGGAGCCATTCATGCAGCTAATCGTCCTGAGGTTCGTCAAGCAAGCTCAGGTCTTTAGCAGCGTCAAGGATTGGCATGAAAATCGTAGACGGCTCGTAACAAGGCAGGAGTATCTCAACTACGATATTGAGTCCGAAGAGACCATTCGGGAAGACACCAGGGGCATACTTCTAAAAGCAACCATTCAACCAAGAGCAGACGTTTTTCTCCACATGCTGATGTTTAACGTCGTCTCCAAAAGAGATAACTTCATGGTCCAACTGTTGGCTTCGCAAGAGGCATGGGAAACTCGGGGAGACCAGTTACGAGAGCTCGTCTTGTCGTTCCGGCTAAACTAACTACTCTGATTATCTGGTTCCCAGACCTCGCCAACTGACCCCGCGGCAGTCGGCCCCCCTAAACCTCGTTGTAGCGCAGCAGCCGGAAGGCGTAGTACGCGCCGCCGGTGGTCTCTCAATTCTCTAACCTTCTGCGCAATGGCCTGCACCAACAATCTTTCAGCTTATCGGTTCTGACATTTACGCCTGTATATCGATTCTTCATACCAGTAGTCTTAATTATGGTATGCTAAGAATTACGGAGGCATAGAGAAATGAGTGAACATACCGTCGCAAAGGTGACGATCAGCTTATCTCAGGAGTTGCTGGAAGTTGCCGACCGTCTTGCCAGGGAGCGCAAAGTAAGCCGCAGCCGAGTTATCGCCGACCTCATCGAAAAGGAAATGAAGGACCAGCTTCGCGCTTTGATGGCGGAAGGCTACCGGGAATCGGCCCAGGAGAACCGTCGTCTGGCCCAAGAGGCGTTTCCTTTGGCGAGCGACGTCATCATGAAGACAACCACGTGGGAAGAGCCCAATGATGGCTAGACGAGGAGACATTTATTGGTTGGACATGAGTGTTGGAAGGGGCTCGGAAGAGTCTGGGCGCCGTCCCGTTCTCATTATTCAGAACGATATCGGAAACCAGTTTAGCCCGACAACCATCATAGCGGCAATCACTTCGCAACCGCGCCCACGACGCTACCCATTTCACGTCCCCTTTTCCTCTGAGGAGAGCGGCCTTAGAATCGGTGGCACCGTATTGTGCGAGCAGGTCCTGACCGTCGACCAAGAACGATTAGGTGGCCTGGCGGGCGGTCTTCCGAACGATAAAATGACAGAGGTCGACACGGCATTGCACAGGAGCCTGGGACTCGAACACTAGATAGCCACTCGCTCCATTCAAACCTCGTTGTAGCGAAACAGGCGGAAGGCGTAGTATAGGCCGCCCAGGAGCGAGCTCAGCGCCGTCGCGCCTACGATGTACGTAAAGACGGCCGGCGACCGAAGGTCGCCATAGGCCACGAACCGTACGTTTCGTACGCCCTCTGGGTAGAAGAATTGGCCATACACGAATCCCAGTCCGGCGCCCGCGACGCCCCCTGCCAGGGCAAGCAGAAAGCCGATCGTCTTGACCTTCCAGTTGGCCTCGGGCTTGAACCAGGATAAGAACGCCGCGACGCCGGACCCCGCGCCCGCCAGGACGACCAGCGTCCAGATGGGCGGCACCAGTCCCGGTATCACCGCCAGCGCAAATATTAGGCCCCCAATGCCAAGGACCAGTCCGAATATGAACCCGAGCCCACCGCGTAGGGCGATGGCGAAAAATTCCAGCAAAATATAACATACCTCTTCTTTCCGTACTTACCAGATAGTATAACGGTAGACGACGGCCGCAAGACAGCAGAGAACGTCTACTTGACCCGAGACAATTATGGCGCGACCAGAAGCCTTAACAGCTCTTTGAGCTTCGGGCTCTCGTCCAGGGCCTTCCGCATCTCCCCCAGATCATCGGCGGAGATCAACAGAGGGGAGCGCATGAATCTTCCCTTAAGGTTGTACTGACAGAACCGGATGCTCTTCTCGCCCGCGGCGGGGCCCTCCGTGAATTCCAAGAGCTGTATCGTCGGCATATGATGAGGGGTCTCGATCTGCGCCTCCTCGGCCACGATGCCGCTTCCCCAGTGGTAGCTGAAAGATTTCTTTGTTTCATTCACTGAATCTGTCCCTCCCATTGAATTGTTCTTACGCCGGATACCCGTCTGGACTTAATGCCTATCCGAAAACCTCATTTGGACGTCTTACGGTCCTTCGACAGTGCTCTCCGCAGCGGCGGAGTCCGGCGATATACATTCCTAGGAGTCGGACAGGACGAACGGAAGATTGCCCGTTCGTGGTGAGCTTGTCGAACCATTCGTGGCTGTTTTCGGATAGGCACTAATCCCTGGGGCGTCGCGAAAACCATTTCCGAATGCGGGAACTTGCGAGAGCAGCTAAACTACCGCTCCGGCAACAATGAGGTAGAGCCCCCAGCCGATTAGTCCGACGCCGGTTACGCGGCTCACCGTATGGCCCCTGGAAGACACCTTCTCGATGAGCACAAAGGCCGCCAGCGCCGCAATCCACAACAGGTTCATGACGCCGAGCACGAACAGCAGGCTCATCAGCACCCAGCAACAGCCCAAACAGTAGACTCCGTGGCGAAGCCCCATGACCATAGCGCCATCTTTTCCATCCCGCCACTCGGTCATCATGAAACCCAGTGGAGTGCGGCACTTGCTGAGGCATGCGTATTTGACGGGGCTCCACTGAAATGCTCCGGCCGCAATGAGCAGCCCGCCGCCAAGGAAGGCGCTGGAGCTGGCCATCGTTGGCGAAAGCAGGGCCAACGAGCCTAGTCCCCACTGCGCGGTGGTCGCCAGCACCGCGAAGCCACTCCAGACGATAACGTACCCGACCAAGAAGATGCCGGTAGAGACGTAGGGCTTGTCCTGCTCCCTGCGATTCCTGTTGACACTGGCGAACAACAGAATCATGGGAGAGGCGGTAGGCACCATCATGGCCGTCATCATCACGGCCCACATGAGGAACATCAGACCAAAATCGACGCCGGTCCAAGGCCGCACCTGCGCCATGGCGATGCCGTTGCCCATGGCGCCCATATCCATGCCCTGCATCTGCCAGGCGAGATACAGAATGTAAGCCCAGGCGAGGACGGCAACCACGATAATGCCCAGGAAAACAGTGCGTCGGTCCTTGCTAAGGGCGGCTTCGATTGGGGAGGGGCTACTTACCATTTCACATTTTCCAATTGTCACTTACCTAATGACAACAACCTGCGCTCCAAGAAGGGGAAGAAGTGGCGCCCGACTTATTTTTGAACTGGTGAGGCATTTCTTGGTCAAGGCACTAAGACTCACTTCGGGCTGCCTGTGCAGCATCTCCGTCGAACTGCATCGCCGAAACTATCCGACACCTTGTCATACCGTTAGCGATCCTGCTCCGACGGCTGGCTTTTATTACATGTTGAGCTATTCTGGCTCTCAGTCACAGCCTTCGAAATACATGCCTTGGACGCTCCAGTTGTCAGCCTTGAGTTGCCCTATTAGGACCGATGACCAACTTTGAAACCTTTTAACAGCCCTGCGTCCAACTGATGGCGAGCTAGTTGGCGTAGGAGACTTGAGTTACAAAGCCGTTCTTGCCCGGCCAAGAGAAATTCAATCCATCGATAGAGACTTCGCACACCTCAGCGGAGACGACGTCGGCGCCCTGAAAGATGAAACCAGTCTCGTGCTCGATGCGAACCGCCTCCGGCTCTCCGGTTACCGGGTTCTTGATGGGCGCGAAAGCCATCGAAAGCTTGTCACCCAATTTTACGGAGCTGTTCCTGCCTTCACCGTCAAATGCAAATGATACAATCTGTGGCTCCAACATATTCCCGACGAGCTGTGCGATGATTTCAAAAGGCATTCCTCCATGTTGACCGGAGCATATCTGAAGAATTGAATCTCTTTGCTCCTCGGAGGCCTTTTCATCTATAAAGAGGGCAAGCGTGAGATTCCCTTCGTGCAACGCACCAGGTGATTTCAATGCGAAACCAAAACCGAGTCCGTTAAGGGAAACGTCTCCAAACTTTCCGCCCTTTATATTCCAGGCGCCCAGGCCATCGCAATAGCCCATTGAGGGAGGCGCTTGGAACTCACAGGGACAGCCGTAATCGCAGTTGCACGCCTGGTAGTAGTCAGCCTCAATCGCCCACTTTGTCTTCGTTTCGGTTGCCATCGTTCCCCTCCTATTTCAACTAGCAAAACACTTAGAAGCGGCATTCGCGGCTACTGTATTATCTCGATGACATACTGTCAACTTCGTTATATTAATCACCCAATATCGAGGTCTCACGCGGCCTATTCAATAATGTTCCGCACCTTTCCGAGGTGATAAACTGCAGTCACTCGAAATGGAGAAATCGATGTACGTAGGCACACAGTTTCAGGCGCGGACCGATGACGACTACCGCGTGTTCGCGCAGCTCGGCGTGCACCACATATGCGGCTATCCTCCCGGACCCGAAGACCAGTGGACTCCCCGACTGCTTGCCGAATACAGGGAGCACGTCGAGTCCTTCGGACTGACTCTCGACATCGTACCCTTGCCCCTCGCCTCGCACGAGATATCGCGGGCCGACCACCCCAACATCATGCTCGGCAAGAGCCCGGAGCGCGACGTCGAAATCGAGGTCGTATGCAACA
>JADFKI010000119.1 GCA_022565015.1 Chloroflexota bacterium | reverse complement strand
AGCAACCTGTTTGGGGACATCCTGACGGACATCGGGGCGATCATAACGGGCAGCATGGGCCTAGCCGCCAGCGCCAACATCGACCCCGAGCGCCGGTTCCCGTCCATGTTCGAGCCGGTCCACGGCACCGCGCCGGACATCGTAGGCAAGGGCATCGCCAACCCGATGGCGGCGATACTGTCGGGCTCGATGATGCTGCGCCACCTGGGCCACGATGACGCCGCCGATAATATCGACCACGCCGTCTTCGGCCTTGTAGAGCAGGGCGAGATCCTCACGCCGGACCTGGGCGGCTCGTCCAGCACCTCGCAGGTCGGCGACGCCGTCGTGAACGCGCTGGGCAAGGGTTAGCGTCCAACCTGGCTATGTTTGACACGGCCTACGTGGGCATGTACGATTCCCCGACATCAGGGCGGCATCGGATTAATAACATCTGGAATTCATCCGAACCTGGGGAGGTATCCAATGTCCAAATACCTGTTTCAACTTGCATACACGGGCGATGCCTGGACCGCTCAGGTCAAGAATCCACAGAGCGCTCTCAATCGGGCAACCACGGTAATTGAGAGTCTTAGTGGTAAGATAGAGAGCCTCTATTACGCCTTCGGGGAGTATGACCTGATTATCATCACGGACATGCCCAGCGATGTAAACGCGGCGGCAGTCTCACTGGCCGTCAGTGCCGGGGGTGCCGTCAAGTCCATGCAGACGACGCCACTAATGGAAGTGGACGAGGGCCTGGCGGCTATGAGGGCGGCCGCGACGGCGACATACAGCCCGCCATCGGCATAACGGTCTGTTTCTTCTTATCGTTTCATCGGCCTCAATCTCAGACCCGTTGCCGCCCGCGTTCCGGCCTGGGACCGCAGTTCATCGGATCTGGCTTCGCATGTGATTCAGCACCTCGCGGTCGAACCACTCTGGGCCTCGCTCACGAGCAGCGGCAAGGCGCTCCTCGAAGTTCTCGACCTGGCAGTACCTGGTCAACGCCGCCTGTGTGCCGGCGTCGTTGACGCCGTTGATATCGCCCTCGTAGTAGCCCAGCCGTTCGAGGACGCGCTGGACCTCCCTCACGACATTGCCCTGAAGCCGCACCAGCGTCGGTTTGCCGCCCGACCCGAATGTCAACCTGTGCAGCGAGAGCAGCTTTCGTAGCTCGGTCAGCGGCCCTGCGTGGTCGTCTACTCGCAGGTCGATATACTTGTCCAGGTGGCCCCCATAGCTTCCGCCCTCCTTGGCCACATACAGGGCCGCGCTCTGCTGTCCTCGGCTGTCGCCGCCCGCCGCCAGACCCGCGTCCAACGCCTGCAACAGGCGCTCCGGCAAGGGGCCGTCCGATGCCTCGAAAGACGCAGCCATGGCCTCGACGACATCCGGGCCACTCAGGATGTTGCCCTGACACGCGTAGCCCTCGCCAACACGGGAGCCCGCCCACGGCAGGCACTCGTCGCCAGTCCACGATGCGCTTTTGCCTTGTAGGTCCACGAAGGCTATCTGACGCTGGTCTCGCTCGTCGTCGCCGTTGAGTAGCTGCTCGACTACATCGGTGGGAAGAACTCGGCGGGACATCAGGTCGAGACCGAGTGGTCCCTGGCTCATGTTGGTGTTTGCCTGGGTGACGCCTGCCCCTGCGCTCGCCGTCGCCCAGGGCACGACGGCGCCCACTGCCAGAAACTTGCTGGCCACGCCGACGCCGGCCTCGCCGGTGTCCTCATCGACGGCGACTATGGAGAAGGTCATTTCGAGACACAGCCTTTTCTTGCTGGGGTCAAGGAATCGAAGAGTCCCATATCAGCCCTAATTGTGGAAGCTATGATATCATTCTGCCACCTTCGATATGGGACCGCATGATATATCCGGGAGGACTGAAATGGCTGATCTGATTATTCGAGGAGGACGGGTCGTTACACCGTCCGGCGTTGGGGAATACGACGTCATCGTGGAGGGCGAGACGATCGCGGGCGTGACACAGCAGGGCTTGGTGAGCGGCGACGGTGCGCGGGTCATTGACGCCTCGGGGAAAATCGTAGTGCCGGGGGGAGTCGAGCCTCACGCACATATAGGCGGGTCACGTCAGCCCGAGAGAATGCCCGCGGAACCCGTGTCCAAGGCGGCGATACACGGCGGCACGACGACGGTGATGGATTTCGCCACCCAGGTGCCCGACCAGGACCTTCACTTCGCCCTGAAGGAGGCGGCCGAACGCTGGGAGGGGCACGGCTACACCGATTACACGTATCACCCCATATTCTGCGGTGGCACAGGTACGGAGGCCATCAACCAGATCCCGGAGCTGATCCGCGGGGGATTCGCCAGCTTCAAGATATTTACGACGAGCATCAGGCCGCCGAGCGCCCAGATGCAGAACAACAAGACCGACTTCGGCAGGCTCGCGTCCATCATGGAGCTTATCGCCGAGAACGGCGGGATGCTGCTGGTCCACTCCGAGGACGACGACATGGTCCACTACAACTACTCCCTCGCCCAGGAGCGGGGTCAGTGGGACTGGTGGAATATGCATCTGATTCACTCAAACGTCTCCGAAGACGTGAGCTTCCGGCGGGTGATCCGGCTGTCGGAGCGGACGGGGTGCCCCATATACTTCGTGCACACCAGCGCCAAGGAAGGCGTGCAGGCCATCGCCGAGGCTCGAAGCAAGGGAATGCCGGTATACGGCGAGACCCTTCACAATTACGCGACCTTCAGCGCCGAAAACTACAAGGAAGAGAACGGCATGAAGTACCACACCTACCCTTCGTTGAAGTCGCCCGACGATGCTTCAGAGCTATGGTCCGGCCTGGTAGACGGCAGGCTTTCAACGGTGGCAACCGATCTGGTCGCGACGACGTGGGAGGAGAAGATTCGCTTCAAGACTGTAGCGGACGTGACGGGCGGCCACAACGGCATCGAGACCCGAGTCGGCGTCGCTTACACCGAGGGCGTGGTTAAGCGCGGCATGTCCCTCGATCGCTTCGTGGACATCACGTCTGCCAATGCCGCGAAGATATTTGGAATCTACCCCAGGAAGGGCGCCATAGCCGCGGGCAGCGACGCCGACATAACGATCATCGACCCGGACTTCAACAAGACGCTGACGATGGACGATCTCAACCTTCCCGACTACAGCATCTGGGTAGGCTGGCACGCGCAGGGATGGCCGGAGACTACGATCCTCCGGGGCAAGGTGATGGTCGAGAAGGGCAAGCTTTTGGGGAGCGCGGGATTCGGCAGGCTGCTCAGCTCCCGCTCAATCTCGACTGAAGTGAGGTCGGGCCCGGCGTGCTAAGATTTGTCCGGGAAGCTCTGTACACGTTGGGACTAAGAAAACATTAGAGGTCAAGGCATATGGGAACTTTTGCCGTCACCCTGGAGATAGGCGACCCTCAGGGGAGCAGATTCGAAACGGTGGAAGCCCTGGTAGACACGGGTGCGACGCTGACCAGTGCGCCGGCCTCACTCTTAAGACGTCTCGGGGTGGAAGCGACTCGACGCGGAACTTTCGAATACGCGGACGGGCGACGAGTCGAATTAGAGATAGGGGAGACCAAAGTTAAAGTAGAGGGAATTGAGACTACTACTTCGGTCCTCTTTGGCGCGGAGGACGCAGAACCGTTGCTTGGCGCCATGACGTTGGAGGGACTCCTGCTGGGTGTAGACCCGTTCAATCGAAGGCTGGTGCCCATCGTGGGCATGCTGAAGGTTGCAGGCCTTTAAGAGCATATCGAACTGGTTTTATCAAGCCCGGCGTGCTAGGTCAGCCACTTCAAATCGTATGGTGAGCCGGCCAATCCCATCCGCGGAGCGTTTTCAGCACTCAGTGAAAGCAAACGGATACTTTATAAACATATAGTAGGCGCTTGAAGAACTTAGGTTCTCTAACCTCGCAAAATGAAAAGGAGTAGCGATGCCGAATTTAACCCTCGCCGAGGCCCAGCAAATCATAGACGGCGCGACCAAGAAGCTCGAAGAGGTCGGCGTGCCGATGTGCGTGGCAGTCGTAGATCCAAGAGGCGACCTCATCGCCATGATTCGGCAGGACGGCACTCCCTGGCGCAGCACGCTCATCTGCCAGGGCAAGGCGGTGGCATCCGCGGCGTGGCTGCGTTCCAGCGGAGAGCTGACCGAAAACGCCCAGTCGCCGGTGTCCCGCGGCTTGATGGCCATGCTCGACGGACGCATGATCCCCGGCCAGGGGGCGCTCCCCGTCTTTCGCAATGGCGAGATCGTCGGGGCCGTTGGCGCCAGCGGCGGCGCGTCGCAACAGGACGAGGACGTCGCCCGTGCCGGCATCGAGAGCGCGGGCTTTTCGCCGAGCCCGTAGCAGTGCGAAAGGTGAATGGCCGTTCCTGTTCAGAGAAATTCGCTTGACCCGCTTTTTGGCCTGTGGTAGCGTTTTTAGGACAGCTAAATAACTAGATGCCGTGAAGGGGAGTAGTAGCGGGGCCAGTCAGCCATAGCGAGCCGGAGGTGGTGGAAGCCCGGCGCCTGAGTGCCCGCGAACTCGCCCCGGAGCATCCCTCTTGAAGCCTGCCCTCTATCGGGAAGGCGAGTAGGGAGGGACGGCCAGGCGCCGTTAACGCCTTCGAGTGCCCCAGCTCTAGCCGGAAATGCCCTTCGACAGGCTCGATAAACGAGAGCCCGATAGGTTGCTCGTAAGCTTTGTCGAGGGTATTGCCCTAGGGTTGTGGAACTAGGGTGGTACCGCGGGAACCTTCAGTATTCAAGGTCTCGTCCCTAAGTGGGCGAGGCCTTTTTATATCTGAGAAGCGACGGCTGACCCTATTTCAGACCATAAGTTGAAGGGCGATTCGGGCATCTGGACCCAGACTAGATACCAAGCCAATAAATTGGAAACCTGGAGCAAAGAGAATGGCAGTAGTGAGGACGACCGAGCATCGGTACGACCACCAGGCCATCGAGGCCAAGTGGCAGGCACGTTGGCGCGAAGAGGGGCTCTACGAGGTCCGCGACGACGACCCGCGCCCCAATTGGTACGAGCTCACGATGTACCCGTATCCCTCCGGCGACCTCCACATCGGTCACTGGTACGCCATGAGTCCGGCGGACGCCCACGCGCGGTTCCGTCGCATGCAGGGGTACAACGTCATGCACCCCATGGGCTTCGACGCCTTTGGCCTGAACGCCGAGAACGCGGCCATACAGCGGGGCATACATCCCCACACCTGGACGTTGGACAACATCGAGAACATGCGGCGCCAGCTCAAGACCATGGGGCCGATCTACGACTGGGACCGGGAAATCGTCACGTGCATGCCCGACTTCTACAGGTGGAACCAGTGGTTCTTCTTGCAGTTCTACAAGGCCGGGTTGGCCTACCGTTCATACGCCCCCGTCAACTGGTGCCCATCGTGCAATACCGTGCTGGCCAACGAGCAGGTCATCGACGGCCTGTGCGAGCGGTGCGATACGCCCGTGACGCGCCGCGACATGAACCAGTGGTTCTTCAAGATCACCCAGTACGCCGACGAGCTCCTGGACCACTCCACCGTCGATTGGCCCGAGAAGATCAACACGATGCAGGACAACTGGATCGGGCGCAGCGAGGGCGTGGAGATCGAGTTCGACATCTCCGAGTACGGCCTGGAGGAGAAGACCTTCAAGACGTTCACGACCCGCATAGACACGATATACGGCGTGACCTTCGTCGTGCTCGCGCCGGAGCACCCGCTGGTCGAGAAGCTGACCACGGCCGAGCATCAAGACGAGGTGCGCGCCTACGTCGAGCAGGCCAAGCTGCAGAGCGAGATCGAGCGCATGTCTACGGAAAAAGATAAGACCGGCGTTCCCACGGGCGCGTACTGCATCAATCGTCTAAACGGCGAGCGCGTGCCTATCCTCGTCGGCGACTACGTCCTAGTCACCTACGGCACGGGCGTCGTCATGGGCGTGCCGGCCCACGACCAGCGCGACTTCGAGTTCGCCAAGAGGTACGGCCTGCCCATCCGGGTCGTCGTCGCGCCGCCGGACTGGGACGGGAGCGACCTGGAAGAGGCGTACCTGGAAGAGGGCACGCAGGTCAACTCGGAGCAGTTCGACGGCATGCCGAGCTCCGAGGGCTTGAACAAGATCGCCGACTTCATCGAGGAGAGCGGCTGGGGGCGTCGCACCGTCAACTACCGCATGCGCGACTGGCTCATTTCCCGCCAGCGCTACTGGGGCACGCCCATCCCCATGATTCACTGCGAGCAGTGCGGGACCGTGCCCGTGCCGGAGTCGGACCTGCCCGTGCTGCTGCCCGAGGACGCAGAGTTCCTGCCGACGGGCGAGTCGCCGCTGGCGCTGCACGAGGGCTTCGTCAACGTAACGTGCCCCGAGTGCGGACGCCCGGCCAAGCGCGAGACCGACACGATGGACACCTTCGTGGACTCGGCGTGGTATTTCCTGCGCTACGCAAGCCCCAAGTACCAGGACGCCGCCTTCGACCCCGAGGCCCTGAAGAAGTGGAGCCCCGTAGACCAGTACACGGGCGGCGTGGAGCACGCCATCTTACACCTGCTTTACGCACGCTTCTTCACGAAGGCGCTGCGGGACCTGGGGCTGATCGATTTCGGCGAGCCGTTTACGCGGCTGTTCAACCAGGGCATGATCATCTCCGACCACCAGAAGATGAGCAAGTCCAGGGGAAACGTCATCGCGCCCGACGCGTACGTCGAGGCGTTCGGGGCCGACGTCATACGCTGCTACCTGATGTTCCTGGGGCCCTGGGACCAGGGCGGCGACTGGAGCGACACCGGCATCAACGGCATGTCCCGCTGGACGAACCGCGTCTGGGACCTTGTGGACCGCGACGCCGGGACCCTGGACGATTTTCCGGCCGACGACGAGGCCGTCAGAGACATCCGGCGCACCATGCACAAGACGATACGCCGCGTCGGCGACGACCTGGAGCGCTTCAAGTTCAACACGGCCCTGGCGGGGCTGATGGAGTACACCAACTCGCTCAACCAGGCGTGGGAGAAGAAGGGCATCCGCTCCGAGCACTGGAACGAGGCCATACAAAAGCTGCTGTTGATGATGGCGCCGATGGCGCCGCACATTGCCGACGAGCTAATGGAGAGGACGGGGCACAGCGACAGCGTGCACACGCAGATGTGGCCGGAGTGGGACGAGGCGCTGGCAGCCGACGAGGTGATCACGCTGGTCGTGCAGGTCAACGGGCGGGTGCGGGACAGGATCGAGGCGCCGGCGTCGGTCAGCGAGGACGACGCCCGGCGGATGGCGCTGGCCAGCGAACGCGTCGCGCCACACGTCGAGGGCAAAGAGGTCCGCAAGGTCATCTACGTACCAGGCAAGCTGGTGAACATTGTTGTGGGATGAGGGGGGAGTCTTACGCAGATTCGGGGAATATGCCCCTGAACATCAGCTCAAATTCTGATACGGCTTCAGGCTCTCCATCTACCGGAATTTGCTCGCAGAGTTCGTTAAGTTGCTCGGCCGTATCGACATTCGAATGAAATGACAGTGCCTTTGAAAGTTTATCTTGGCCCACAACCGAAGCCGGATAATAGTCTTCGATGGCACCCTTTTCAAGGATGTGAACATCGTGTTTTCTCGCTCGATAAAATAATTCTCTTTTGCCTTTTAGAATCGAAGGGTTTTCCTTTAATATTTCATTTCGCACTGATTTCCTATTCTCATGGAGATCCTCTCCACGTCCTTCCCCTTCAGCTAGTCGATCAATTTCTTGAATCAGCTTTGAACGCACTTCGTTCACTTCAGGTGGCAGTCCCAGACTTTCAAAACCATCGATTACCGAGTCAAGGTCTGCAATTATGCAAACCCGAACGCCGAATCTGTCAAAGAACTGCCGGTATCTAGTAAAGCTACTCTTTCCGTACACTTTAACGACCATCGTCTTGTTTTCACTGAATTTCCAATTTGGGTTCAAAACAGACGGAATGTATGAAAAGCAAATATGATCGCTGTCGCCTTCTACGAGGAGGACAGTTTCTGCAAAAAGCGCCGCGTTGTTGTTGTCGAAGCATATGAGTTGAAATTGATTTTTTGGCGCAATGTCATCCAGATTGATAATCGCTGCCTCACTGAAAGGTGGTTCTGATGTTTCACTCGACTGACTTTTGCGGAGCTTGATAAAAGTTCCTTCCAATCCCTCATTTAAGAAGAGGGGTGAGTGAGTGCTTACGACAACCTGATGGTCCCTTGATATTAGTCTTAGATTTTCGTACAGGATGAGTTGAGAAGTTGGATGGAGATAGAGTTCAGGTTCCTCGAAAAGGAAGATGTGCCTTTCTCTTCTTGTTGCATTTGACGCCGCAGACAGTTCCACGTATGCTCGCAGAATAGCGAATGTAACTGATCTCTTTAGACCATCACCTTTGGTCTCAACCTCGCCCTCAACACCGTCATTGATCACAATTTTCGTCGACGAAAGAATAGTCCTCATTTCAGGAGGAGGTATCTGTAGCTGAAGGGATACACCTGGAAAATCTTCCGAGACGAAGCTCTCAAGAAGTGCCTCCACATCTCTGATTTCTGGTACACGGTTATCAGTCGTGCTTCCACCTTGAGTGACTCGGTTTAGTTTTGCATTGAGGTTGCTAAACAGTTCCTCGACCTCGCCGAGTTGACTTTCGATCTCTGGCCTAAGAATCGAAAGTATTCGGCCAAACGGTGCGCTATCGGTAGTTTTTATGTCATCAGAAAGATCTCTGACGGCTGGAATATACAAAGGGTCTGGCAGTAGCCCAACAATGCTATTTGGTATCCCCGTCGGAAGGTCGGCCTCCCGGCGCTCCTGTTTACAAGTTTTGCCAAACTCATCAATCAAGGCCTTTGCTGCCGTTTGAGTGAGGTCTTCCAGTTTTCCGTTCAGTTCTGGAAATCTTTCTTCTAACGCATCGCGAATTGCACTTCCCCTGCGATTCCTGAAAAGCTCATTTATTGCTTCGCTATCAAATCGCTCGTCGATTGGCAAAAGGCGAATACATCGTAGTACGTTCGAGCCATCGGACCGATATCTCCGAACCAGCGTCAGAACGCCATCAATCATTATATCCTTGATTCTTTCCCTAAATTCGTCAACTAGGACGTCAAGGTCATCATCTCCAATATCGCTAAAATCTGCTTCAATAACGATTTCTCTGTCCGGATAGTAGAAAACTTCCAAAGGGAGCCGTCTACGCTCTCCTGGGGATAAAAGTAAAAGGATTGCTTGGAGCAATGAAGACTTACCGCTATTGTTGTGGCCGATTATTGTAACAAAATCTGCCAATGGAACTTCAATACTTCGTAAGCTCTTGAAGTTGTCCACCTTTATTCTGCTAATGAACATGAGCTTTACTCAATTTACGCCTATATATATTTCTTTTTATTGTTTCAAAGTTGTTATCATCCTAACATGAGACGAAGTGTCCGAGCATTTATGACATTAGTCACTCGAACCCCTCCAGCCACAACATGGCGATGTCGTGGCGGGTGGAGAGTCCTTGCTCTTATGGCACCGAGACGTAATCGGCGGTCGACTCCGGCTCGGGTATGGGCAGGCCGTCTTCCTTGAGGCCTTCGAGATGCATTCGGATGGCTCTATGCATGTTTTCTTTGGCCTCTTCGGGTGTGCTGCCCGTCGCGACGCACCCCGGCAAGTCGGGCGAATACGTCGAGTAGTTGCCCTCGGCTTTCTCGATGACGATTAGATACCTGTGCATGCTGGCTCCGGTCAGATTCGTTCTTCGCATTGAGTCTACCTTAGGGGGTTAAGAAAATGTCATTCTGAGTCCTCCCGCAGAAGGGCGAAGAATCCGGGGCGGCCATCACGCACCACCCTAGACTCTTCGTCGCTGCACTCCTCAGAGTGACAGGCCGATGTCTTGTTTCTTGGGAAGGCCGAAGTTCGTTTCCGAGTTGGCCAAACAACCTCACTCAAACCGGCTCAGGCGGAACATGGCGATGTCGTGGCGGGTCGAGCCATTCAAGCTCAGGTCGGCCAGCACCTCGCCTACGACGCTGCAGAACTTGAAGCCGTGGCCCGAAAAGCCGGCGGCGACCGTCACCTGAGGGGCGTCGAGCAGGCGATCGATGAGGAAGTGCTCGTCCGGGCTGTTCGTGAACATGCAGGCCTTCATCGACG
>JADFKI010000355.1 GCA_022565015.1 Chloroflexota bacterium | reverse complement strand
CCCCTCGAAGCGTTTATCAAGAACGCGCCCGGCTTCATCAGCTTCAGCTCCCGCTCGCCGATAACGTGCCTCGTTTCGGGCACAAGAGGCAAATGAAGGCTAACGAAATCGGAATCCACCAGCAGAGAGTCCAGGTCGGCCATCCACTCCACGCCCAGATCGCGCTCGGCGTCCGGCTTGCGCGTGCGTGAATGGTAGAGCACCCGCATGTCGAACCCCTTCGCCCGTTTGGCGACGGCGGTCCCTATGAGCCCAAGGCCGACGATTCCCAGCGTGGCGCCGTAAACGTCCGTGCCCAGGTAGGGAATCTGGTCGAATATCTTCCACTCGTGCGCCCGGACCCGCCTGTCGCCGTAGGTGATATTCCGCGCCAGGGACAGCATGAGTCCCAGGGCGAAGTCTGCGCAGGACTCGTGCAATACGCCCGGCGTGTTAGACACTAGAACGCCGTGACGCGTGGCTTCGGGGATGTCTATGTTGTCCATGCCCACGGCGCGATTCGCCACGATCTTGAGAGCGGTGGCATCGTCCAGAAGCTCCTTGTCTACGATGTCCGTTATCTCCGTGAGGAATCCCTGGCATTCGGTGGCTTTCCGACGCAAGACGTCTCTGGAGGGAGCATCGCGCTCCTCCCATACGTCAACATCGAAGTGCTTCTCCAGAAATGCGATGGCATCCGGGACGATGTGCCGCCGCGTTACGAAAACCTTATGCTCGGCCATTCATCTACCATCCAATTGCGAGTCCGTCTCTGCGTGGGTCTGCTCCACCCTGGAACACACCGTCGTCCCGCAGGAACCTTATGCCTTGAGCGCCGCCCACGGACATGGACCAGGGCTCCACCACGGCGACCTCGTGGCCCTTCTCTTCCAGCGCGCGACGCACCTGAATCGGGAACCGCTCCTCCATCTCGACGCGTTTGCCTGTAAAGTACCGAAACCTCGGAGCCTCAATCGCCTCCTGTGGGTCCATGCCGAAGTCCAGCAGGTGCATGAGGAACTGGACGGTGGTCTGTAGGATGCCCCAGCTGCCGGGCGTGCCCATGCCGGCGTAGAAGTTCCCATCCTTGAACGTGTGTGTCGGCGCCACGACGAAGTCGACACGCACTCCGGGGCCGATGAGATTGGGGCTGCCCTCTTCCAGGTCGAACCAGTAGCACATGTTGTTCAGGAAGATGCCGGTATCTCCGGGGGCCACCGCCGAGCCGAACCCGCCGCCCAGCGTCTGCGTGACCGAAACGACGTTGCCGTCGCGGTCGGCTACGGCGAAGTGCGTGGTCATGCCCCCGTCGAACTCCTCGGGGTTGCCGGGGCTGATCGCCTCGGCGGCAATCTTACGGCTGTAGTGCTCCCCGGAGACCGGCGCCGCGCATTCGGGGTCGATGCGTCGCCTCTGCTTCGCCGCGTACTCGTCTGAGAGCAGTCCTCTGACTGGAATGTCTACAACGTCCGGGTCGCCCGCAAATCTGATCCTGTCCGTGGTGCACAGCTTGACCGCCTCCATCATCAGATGAAGGGTTTCCGGGCTCTGGAAGACCAGCCGGTCCCGGCCGTAGCCCTCCAGAAGCTTGAGGGTTTGGAGAATCTGAAAGCCGCTGGAGTTAGGGGGAGTCGTGTAGACCTCGTAGTCTCGATACCCGATACGGATGGGCTCCTGCCACTGGGGCTCGTATTCCGCCATGTCCTCCATCGTGAAAAGCCCGCCCAGCTCCTGGCTGCCCTTGACGATGCGTTCGGCAAGCTCACCCTTGTAGAAGACGTCCTTGCCGCCCTTGACTATCGTCCGAAGGGACTGGGCCAGCTGCGGCATCCTGAGCCTCGAACCTGGCCTCGGCGGTCTGCCGCTGTCGCCGAGAATTATGGACGCCGACGGAAACCTCGAAAGCCGCGGGGCGCTCTGGGCCATCATTCGGGAGTTCAGCGCGGTAATAGGAATGCCGTCTTCGGCGTAGTCGATCGCTTGCTGAAACAGCCGCTCCCTGTCCAATGAGCCGTAGGTCTCGTGCAGGGTAAGCCAGCCGGCCACGTTGCCGGGGACCAGTGGCGCGAGGATGCCTGTCTGGACGGTCTCATGGGTGAACCTGTCAGGGGTTGCCGCCTTCGGTGCCCGCCCGGAGAAATTCAGCACTCGGACCCGGTCTTCTTTCGCCACGTAGACGAGCGCCAGCCCGATTCCTCCCACGCCCGACATATATGGCTCGCCGACGTTGAGCACGGATGCGACCGCCACCGCCGCGTCGAAGGCGTTGCCGCCGTCCTGCAGAATTCGCAGACCGGCCATCGATGCCAGAGGGTGCGCCGACGCGACCATGCCGTTTGTGCCGATTGCGGCGGGACGATTCGCGGCGGGAAAGAGTGAGTCTGTCGCCACCAGGCTGCTCCTAAAGGGAATCGCGAGTGTGGGCTAAAACCTAGTGGGTAGTGAGGCGATTGTCAAGGATGTTCTTGGCTTTTGGGGTCGTGTCCTGACGGTTTCTGCGGCTACGCCCAAAGAGATTAGTCCTCATTCTTTGGTTAGCAAGGATTCTTTGGACAAGACCGTTTTCTTGGACCGTCAATCTGATGAAGTTTGTTCGGCTATTCATGCAACAATAGAGGATCGCTTCCCCATCCTCTAT
>JADFKI010000004.1 GCA_022565015.1 Chloroflexota bacterium | reverse complement strand
TCGCTCATTGTTCCTCCTGATGGCCTATACGGGCGTTGCTATCGGCTGGGCGCATTATACGTGGCACCCACATCCGGGGCAAGGGTGGGCTGCCACGGGCGAAATCACCCCATTCGCCCGCCGGCAATGATGCGGCATGCCCAATTCCACAACGGTCTTCAGGCCAGCGTCTGCCGGATGCCCGCTGCTGTCCATAGCGCTGGTGAGGTCGTCCGCGACCATTCGCAGCATAGGTCTGCTCATGTTCCTCTTCAACACCTTGCACTGAGGAAATGAAATGCCGACTCCAAGGCTGCAATAGATGATATTATCCTAAGTCGAAGCCTGGGAGCGATCTTTTGGCCGTGACGGTGACGCAGGTTTCGCCAATCCAGCGGGCTCTAAGCTCCAGCCCTATTCCAGTGGGAGCGAAATTTTTGGCCACGACGGCGGCACATGACGCAGGAGAAGTGAAAATAAACGGCGAAGCGCCCGGCGCCCTTAACGGCGTGCGGGTCCTGGACCTGACACATCACGTTGCCGGGCCATACTGCACCAAGCTGTTGGCCGACTTTGGCGCGGAGGTCGTCAAGATCGAACGGCCCGGGGTCGGCGACGACGCGCGGCGCTTTGGCCCATTCGCGGGCGACGACCCGCACCCGGAGAAGAGCCTGCTCTTCGCCTACCTAAACACCAGCAAAAAGAGCGTCACGCTGGACCTGAAATCACCCACGGGACGGCGCATTTTTCATCAGCTGCTGTCGGAGTCGCACATGCTGATTGAAAGCTTCTCTCCGAGGGTGATGCCCTCGCTGGGACTCGGATTCGACCGGCTCACGGAGAGCCGGCCGGGGCTTGTGATGGTCTCCATATCCAACTTCGGCCAGACGGGCCCTTACCGCGATTACAAGGCAACGGATATGATCGAGTACGCCCTTGGCGGCCTCATGTACATCCTTGGCTCTTACGACCGGCCGCCGCTCAAGCACGCCTTCAGACAGGCGCAGTTCAAGGCCGGCACCAACGCGGCCTCCGCAGCCCTGATTGCCTTCACCCACGTGCAGATGACCGGCGAAGGCCAGCGGGTCGATGTCTCGATTCAAGAGTCGATCGCTTCGGGCCTGAGAGACACGACGTCGCTGTACACGTTTAGCGGAGCCATCAGGCAGCGAGAGTACCCCTACACCGGGGAGATGCCTCACAGCGCCCTGCCCACGAAGGACGGGCACGCCGTTCCGATACATTTCGGAGGCGTGGACTGGGAGAACGCGGCCGATTTTCTGGGCGCCCCAACGCTGAAGGAGGAGAGGTTCTCGACGCCCCAGGGACGGCTCGACAACGCCCGGGAGCTTCAGGACATCCTCATCGAGGCGTTTCAATCCTGGAACAAATACGAGCTGTTTTACGAGGCCCACAAACGCAGGGGCCACATCTACGGCGTCGTGCAGGCGCCCAACGAGGTGGTCGAGAGTCCACAATACGTCGCCAGGGGCTACTTCAGCGAGGTCGATCACCCGGAAATCGGCAAGGCAAGCTATCCCGGCGCGCCGTTCGCCATGAGTCGCACACCCTGGCGTGCCCACGCTCCGGCTCCCGGCCTTGGTCAGCATAACGAAGAGATATATTGCGAGAGGCTGGGCTATACCTCGGAGGAGCTACGAAGACTCAGGGCCTCGGGAACGGTGTGAATTGACCCTTCCATTAAAGGGCGTGAGAATCGTCGAGATGGGCCAGCTCATAGCGATTCCACACGCGTGCAAGCTGCTCGCCGACATGGGTGCGGAGGTGATTCGAATCGAGTCCTGCGTGCGCCTTGACGGCTATCGCACGAGCTCGATCTACGGCAACACGGACGAAGGCAGGTTCTGGGACCGGGCCGCGAACTTCTACGAGCAGAACCGCAACAAGATGAGCCTGACCCTGGACCTGACGAAGTCCGAGGGCCTGGACGCTCTCAAGGAGCTGTTATGCGTCAGCGACGTGTTCGCCGAGAACTTTACGCCCAGGGTCATGCGCAACTTCGGCCTGGAGTACGATGACATCCGCAAGCTGAAGCCGGACATCATCATGGTCTCCTCGACGGGCTACGGGTACGTAGGCCCCTGGGCCGACTTCGGCGCCATTGGCTACACGACCGAGGCCGCGTCCGGACTGGCCCACATCACTGGGTATGAGGACGGCCCACCCATTCTGCCGGAGATCCCCTACGCCGACTACACCGCCGCCGAGCACACCGTCTTCGCCGTAATGGCCGCGCTTGTCTACCGCGCCAACACCGGCCGGGGCCAGTTCATTGACGTCTCACAGTCCGAGACCCTTACGTCGACGATTCCCGAGGCCATGCTTGATTTCACCGTGAACGGCAGGACTCCGAAACGCATCGGCAACGGAGACCAAAATACGGCCCCGCACGGGTGTTACCCCTGCAAGGGCGAGGACCGCTGGATCGCCATCGCGGCGCAGACCGACGATGAATGGCGCGGTCTATGCGAGGTCCTGGGAATGGCCGGGCAATCCGCCGGCCCAAGGTTCGAGCACGCACAGGTGCGTCTGGCGAACCGAGTCGAGCTGGACGAGCTAATCGAGGCCGCGACCGTCCGTTGGGACCAGCACGAGCTCATGCGTTCCCTCCAGCAACGCGGAGTGCCCGCCGGGGCCGTTCTGAACGGCAAGCAGATGCTGTTCGATGCTCACCTGAAGGACCGTGGCTTCTACGAGCTGGTCCGGCACGACGAGACCACCGGAATGCCGGTGCTCCCATACGCAAGCCGTCCCTGGAGGCTCTCTCGCACGCCCGGCGGCGCCAGGACTCCGGCGCCCATCCTTGGCAGGCACAATCACAAGGTGCTTCAAGAGATCCTCGGTATGTCGCACGATGACGTAAGGACGCTGGAGGAGCAGGGCGTCATCGGAGACGAGCCGATTAATCCGCGACAGCCGACCATTTTGTCGCTGGAAGACCAGAAGCGGCAGGGACGCATCATCGAATACGAGGAAGACTTCCGCGAGAGGCTTTTGGACCGATTCGAGACGTGACCGGTAAAATGCTTTGGACGATGCTCGCGTTCCGATATAATGTTCGGAGAATCTCGATGGACGTAAGGTATTGAGCGGAAAGCCAACAATAGCAATCGACGGGCCCGCAGCGTCGGGGAAGACGGTCGTGGGCAAGGAGCTGGCAAGCCGGCTCAAGTCCAGGTTCCTGGATACGGGCAATATGTATCGGGCCGTTACATGGGCGGCGCTGGACCGAAATATCGGCCTGAAGGACGAGTACGCGCTTCAAGAGCTGGCGGAAACCATCGAGATTCGGCTCGTCGTAAATAGCGGCTCCGACAGGCTGCTGGTGGACAGCAGAGACGTAACAGACCTGCTACGGCGACTGGAAATCGACAGGGGCGTCTCGGACGTATCCGCCGTCTCAGGCGTGCGAAGGGCGATGGTGCCGCAGCAGCGCGCGGTCGCGGACCAGGGACCCATTGTCATGGTGGGAAGGGACATAGGTACCGTCGTATTGCCGGACGCAAAGGTCAAGGTATTTTTGATGGCGTCGTCCCAGGTCCGGGCGCAGCGCAGGCACAGGGAGAACCTGGAGAAGGGGATAACCACGGACTTGAGACAGGTGAGCATTGACCTGAAACTAAGGGACACGCAGGACACCGAGCGAGCGGACTCGCCGCTGCGGCCGGCGGACGACGCACTGGAAATCGACACGGACTCGCTTTCCGTGGAAGAGGTCGTGGCCTTGATCATGGAGCGGGTGGAGCGAATTTGAACGACTGGGTCTATAAGATATCCCATTTTGTCCAGGTAACGGCGCTGAAGCTGTTCGCGGAATATGAAGTCGCCGGAAAGGAAAACGTGCCTGCCACCGGGGCGCTGATAATCGTGTCCAATCATCTGGGGAACATCGATCCGCCCATGTTGGTGTCCAGCATCCCTCGCCGAGTCTACTTTCTTGCGAAGTCGGGCCTGTTCAGAGGGGCCTTCGCCAAGTGGTTCCTGGCGAGCTACGGCGCCTTTTCAGTCAACAGGGAAGGCACGGACGTGCGGGCGTACCGATGGGTCGTCGACCAGCTCAAGAATGACAAGGCCGTGGTCCTGTTTCCGGAAGGCACCCGTTCTCAGAATGGGATGAGAGAGGCCAAGCAAGGCGTCGCCCAGATAGCCTTGCGGGCCGGAACTCCCATTCTCCCCGTGGGGATAACGGGCACGGAGAGAATGGGTTCCTGGGCGAGGGTCTTTTTCCCGACGGGCGCCATACGGGTAAGCATTGGGAAGACCTTCCGGTTGCCTGAGATCGAAGGAAGACCCGCCAAGGAAGACCTGGATTCCATGACCCTGCTCATTATGGGGAAAATAGCCGAGCTTTTGCCTGAGCAATACCAGGGCGCCTACGCCAAAAAGCCGGTCTCCACTGCACAAAATAGGCATTGAAAAGGGTTGTGGCGTTGCCGATAATCAAACATGAAGCAATGTACCGGTCGTAATCCCAGGGGATATTCATGTGCGGCATAATCGGTTATACGGGCAACAGGGCGGCTACGCAGATAATCCTTGACGGCCTGACCAGCCTCGAATACAGGGGCTACGATAGCGCGGGCATCGCCGTCATCGACTCCGCGGGCGAGCCCAGCATCCACAAGGCGGCGGGCAAGCTCGAAAACCTGAAGAAGATCCTCGAAAACGGCCATCCTGAGGGCACCAGCGGCATCGGCCACACTCGCTGGGCCACTCACGGAGGCCCCACGGACTTCAACGCACATCCTCACACCGACTGCGGCGGCGACGTAATGGTAGTCCACAACGGCATCGTCGAGAACTACCTGGACCTCAAGCGGGAGCTCATTGCCGGGGGCCACCAGTTCTCATCTCAGACGGATGCCGAGTGCATTCCCCATCTGATCGAGTCTTTCATATTGGAAGAGTACTCACTGGAAGATGCCGTTCGCGCGACGGCGAATCGTATGAGTGGCGCCAACGCCGTCGTTGTGATGTCGAAGAGTGAGCCTGGAAAGATCGTCTCCTTCAAGCTCGGAAACGCCGGCGGAATCGTCGTGGGGTACGGCAAGGATGAGATGTTGCTTGCCAGCGATCTCCCCGCGCTGCTGCCGCACACGCGGGATATAGTCTACCTTGCGGGCGGCGAGATGGTGACCGTCACGCGGGACAACGCGTCGTACCATCAGTTGGACGGCACCGCGACCGAAAAGACGCCCATGCACGTGTCCTATGACGCCCTGACCTCGGCGAAGGGCGAATACAAGCATTTCATGCTGAAGGAGATCCACGAGCAGCCCGAAGTGGCGATCGACGCGCTCCGAGGGCGTGTCTCCTTCGATGACATGTCCATAGACCTCGAGGACTTTCCGTTTTCGGACGAAGAGGTCAGGAATTTCGACAGGGTAATTCTGGTTGGCATGGGCACCAGCCTACACGCGGCCATGGTGGGCAGGTTGTGGATCGAGTCGCTGGCGAGAATTCCAGCGGAATCCGACAACTCCTCCGAATTTAGGTACCGGGACCCGGTCCTTTCGGAAAACACCCTGGTGATCTCCATATCTCAGTCCGGCGAAACGGCAGACACCCTCGCCGCCATGGACGAGGCCAAGCGTAAGGGAGTACGGCAGCTGACCCTGTGCAACTACGCGGGAACGCAGACCACCCGGGTCGCGGACGGGACCATACTCCTGCGTGCGGGCCTCGAAATAGGCGTGGCATCCAGCAAGACGTTTACCTGCTCTCTCATTTCGCTGTATATGCTGGCCCTTTACATGGGCGTCAAGCGCGGGACTGTGAATAAAGACCAGCTTGAGGCGCATGTTCGCGACCTCGCACGGTTGCCCGACATGCTTGGAAGGCTTCTCTCCGAAGAGAGGCAGTATGAGACCCTCGCTCAACGCTGGTATTCCCGATCGGACTTTCTCTTTTTAGGAAGGGGCATCAATTATCCGCTGGCCATGGAGGGCGCTCTCAAGCTCAAGGAGCTCAGCTACATCCACGCCGAGGGCTACCCCGCGGGCGAGATGAAGCACGGGCCGATTTCGTTGATAGACGAGGAGATGCCCGTCGTCGCGCTGATGCCGAAAGACAGCCTTTACGAAAAGATGCTGAGCAACGTCAACGAGGTGAAGGCCCGGGGCGGCATCGTAATTGCAATCGCCACCGAGGGCGACGAGAGCATAAGGGAGCGTGCCGACGACGTAATCTATCTGCCAGAGGCCTCTCCGGACATGTATCCCATCTTAAATGTGATTCCGGCGCAGCTGATTGCGTATCACATCGCCGTACGACGAGGCTGCGACGTGGACCAGCCCCGCAATCTCGCCAAGTCCGTAACCGTCGAGTAGTTCTTCTTCCCGATTTCGTTCAGCATCCGTGCCTCGATCAGCGTGAGTGAAATCGCCTCGATCGATTCGCATCGACGTGTTGCCTCGTCATTAGCAATCGAAGCAACGCTAGATTGACTCATTGTAAGGCCTCATATATACTGCGCTTGCTGTAGCCAAAGCCTCAGATTGACCTACATTGATCTTCCTTCTTCCTTACTTTGTAACCTTCTCGAGCATTATGAACTCGAAGCGTAATCTGACGACTCCATATTCGTAGATACTCGGTGGTGGCGTGCAGGGGCACCGTCGAACCGCCGGTATATGGCCTTTTTGGAAACCGTCTCCATGAACCTTTGTGTCACATCTGGAAATCCTAGGAAGGTCTTCGAATCATATGGGCGTAAGTACAAAAATGAAATAAGGAGGAGCAAATGAACATCAAGTTGGTCGCGCTGATAGCTGGACTGGCCGTTGCCTCGATTGGCATAATAGCAGGCTTTGGAATGACGGCGGCAACTGCCAACAATGGGGAAGTTGAGTGGGAACTGGCCGAGCAGGTTCTACGTGCGGAGATCGGGGCCGACACTACCTTTGGCCCTTTTGGGGTTGAATTCGAATTTGATGGGGATACGTGGACGGTAGAACTTCAGTTGCCGTTTGGTCGGGCGGAGAAGGAGTTGGACCTTTCTAATGGCGACGACGCCAAGATTGAGCTTCGATTCAACGAAGATGGCGTCCCTATCGAGGCTGAAGCGGAAGTGAAGGCATTCGATGTGGAAGGCTGTGGCGAGATATCCATCGAGTGGAAGTGGCAAGGCGGGGAATATCGTACCCAAGTCAGGACCTTTTTCAATGAAGAGGGAGACCCGATTAAACGTCAGGACAGTCTGGAAGTCAACGAGGTAGAGATCGTAGAAGCCGAGGTATGCGGCCTAAACCTTCTCGGAGAGGTCTCAGACTTGGACGAAGCTAACATTGGGATGCGGGATACATTTGAACCTGCTGAATAGAGCCGAAATTTCACGGCGTCTTCCGAGGGCAATAACGACCTTGCGCCAAGGAGTTGCCCTCGGGAGACCATAGACTTGGCCCGGCCTGTTCCACCAGTCCATCGTTAAAGAAACTATGTCTTCATTAGATGGGGTGAGCCTGAACGCCGGTTTATGCCCTTGCCATTGGTGCGACCGTCAGCGGCCTAACGATAATCGTTGGGCGGCTTCGTTATGAGGCTGGAGCCTACAGCAGCCGAGTTGAAGGAGTTCGGGTTTATATGGTAACGTAGGGTCATCGGCGCTTAAGGAGTGGCCATGCTGTCTCACGTGTCCAAATTTGGCATTTATCTCAATGACAAGGAGCGTAAGGTCGTCCGGATAACGTCTCCTTACTGGTTTCCCGAGCAGCCCGACTGGGTATATGTTACGGACGAGGTCAACGCCACGATCCTCAATATCCGAGAGATGATACGGGATAAGGAGCTATCCGAGCTTCCCGACGACGTCACCTGGGGACGAATCCCCCTTAAGGACCAGGCAGTTGCCGGCCGAGGAGATTCGTAAGAGTTCGCGAATAGACCGATGGGCTAGAGAACTGTATTGAGTCAAGAGGCAATCGAAGCACCGGCCAGACGGCCGCTCATAAACATTCCCCCGGCGCTAAGGTACGCCGCGTACCGCTCGTACTGGTTTGGGACGCTGGCGTCCGTCAGCGGCTTCCAGATGTTTCAGTTCGGCCAGTATTGGCTGGTCTACCAGCTTACTGGCTCACCCTTGTTCCTCGGCACCATAGGTCTCGCCAACGCCATTCCCGCCATAGTCCTAAACCTCTTCGGCGGCGTCTTCGCGGACCTCTTCGACAAGCGAAGGCTGATAATCGTCACACAGTCCATCACGGCGATTCTCATATTCCTGCTTGCTGCTGACCGCGTCGGGAATGGTTGCCATATGGCATGTGATCGTACTCGCCTTCATTGCCGGGGCCGTTAACGCCTTCGATCAGCCGGCGAGGCAGGCGCTCTATCCGCACCTGATCGACCGCAAGGTCATGATGAGCGCCGTCGCCCTCAACGCCTCCATCTGGCAGGGGACGCGAATCGTCGCACCCGCGCTAGCCGGAGGCGTTATTGCGCTGATGGGAACGTCGGCGTCCTTCTTCCTTGCGGGCGCGGGCTTCGTGGCGATGGCTTTGGTAATGTCGAGACTGAAGGTTCCGAAGATCGAACGTGGCGGGAGTGGAAACGCGGCCAAGGACATGTTGGACGGGCTCAAGTTCATCCGCGACAACTCGATCTTCTCGTTTCTCATCTCGATGACATTCTTCAACAGCTTCTTCGGCATGTCATACATCATGATGATGCCCGCCATCGCCGTGGATATACTTCGCGTGGGGTCAGACGGCCAGGGCTTGCTACTGGGCATAGGCGGCGTGGGCGCACTTTTCACGACGCTATATCTGGGCTCTCGTACCAATTTCAAGAATAAGGGTATTATGCTCATAGGTGGGGCGACAATGTTCGGTGGGAGCGTGATCGTTTTTGGCCTCACCATTCTGCTCATCCGAAACTTCTACCTCGCCATGTCAGTCATGGTCTTCATGGGCGTCTTCAGCTCCATATATATGATATCCATAATGAGCTCCCTTCAGATGTTGGTCCCGGACCGGATGAGAGGCCGCGTTATGGGTTTCTACGGCATGACGTGGAGCATCATGCCTTTGTCAGGCATGCAGGCGGGTCTCGTGGCCACTTTCATAGGAACGCCCCTGGTCGGCGAGCCCTACGGAGTCGCGATAGCGGTTGCCATCGGCGGAGCGGCCGTGGCGGCGTTCGCCCTCGGCCCGGCCCTGGTCAACAGAAACCTCCGAGACCTCGGCGCGATGCTCATGCGGGCGGCCGAGCGGACAGAAGGCCCCGCCGCGCCACGACCCCAGACAGCTGCCACCGCGTCCGCCGGGGACTAGTATCTTCCCCTTCTTTCGCGAGTTTTCACGGCCTCGACCTCCGATCTGACGGCCCGCGCCACCTTTCCAGTGGGCCGACGATGTCTGCTTGACAGGCACGCCACAACGGTTGTAAATAGTGCTGTCCCCGGCGGTCCATGCTTCTCCGGGGCGATATGGGCCGCGTCACCGGCAAAGTCCTGGCATTCACAGGCGAGTAATACGAGTGGAGGTTGGCTATGGCAGCCCCCAAAGTAACACTTGAAAGCGTTCAGGCCCTGGCTCGGTTGATCGGCCTGGAGCTGACCGACGAAAAAGTCGACGAGCTATTGTCGCAGCTAAAACGAGGCTCCGACGGCGTCGCGGGCCTGGACGAGCTGAAGCTCGATGGCGTGGAGCCTGCGGTGTCATTCAGGGCCGACGCGTCCTAACCTTGCACACCCGAATAGACCTCGTTTCCAGGAAGGAGCCCAGATGAGTCCAGGCGAGCTTACATATCTGTCCATATCCGAGGCGGCCGAGAGAATCGCCCGCAAGGAGCTTTCTCCGGTAGAGCTGGTGCGAGCCCACCTGGAGCGCATCCGCGCCACGGACGACAAGCTGAACTCTTTTATTACCTTGCTAGCGGACGAGGCGATGGAGTCCGCCAGGGAGGCCGAGCAGGCTATCCAAAATGGAGATCATCGAGGCCCCTTGCACGGCATTCCGATAGGACTGAAAGACCTCTACTATACGAAGGGCATACGCACGACCATCGGCTCCAAGATCAAGCGGGACTTCGTGCCGGACTACGATGCCGCGGTCATGGAGCGCTTCAGAGCTTCCGGCGCCGTGCTGATGGGCAAGCTTCAGATGCACGAGTTTGCCCTGGGCGGCACCAGCGAGAACCCCCA
Source organism: Chloroflexota bacterium (assembly GCA_022565015.1). GTDB lineage: Bacteria > Chloroflexota > Dehalococcoidia > Lucifugimonadales > JADFKI01 > JADFKI01. The sequence continues at coordinate 23,135 of JADFKI010000004.1, read as the reverse complement.
CGACGGGCCCGCGCATAATCCGTGGAACGTCGAGCGGGTGACCGGCGGTTCCAGCGGCGGCTCCGGGGCGTCCGTGGCGTCGGGCCAGTGCATGGGGGCGCTGGGCAGCGACACCGGGGGCTCGGTACGCATACCCGCGGGCGCCTGCGGAATCGTGGGTTTGAAGCCGACTTTTGGTCTCGTGAGCAGGTACGGTGTCTATCCGCTTAGCTACAGCCTGGACACCGTCGGCCCCATGACGCGGACCGTTAGAGACAACGCCCTCGTCATGAACGTCATCGCCGGACACGACCCCCGCGACCCGTCTTCCGTCCAGCGCGCCGGCGAGGACTACACGCGGTACCTGGGTGAGGACCTCGAGGGCGTACGCATCGGCATCCCCCAGGACTACTTCTACGATGCCATCGACAAGGAGGTTGTGGATGCGGTGTATGCCGCGGCTGAGGTGCTGCGGGAGCTCGGCGCGGTGGTGGCGGAGATCTCCATGCCCGTCCTCCAGCACTCGATACCCATCTCCGGGACTATACTGCTGACGGAGGCCGCGGAGATTCACATGGAGAGTCTCAAGACCAGGCCCGACGACTTCGACCCAGACGTGCGCGCCAGGCTGGAGACGGGCGCCCTGACGCCCGCAATCGACTACATAAAGGCCCAGCGGGCCCGGACCGCCTTCAACCGGGAGGCCGGCGAGACGATGAAGGAGTTCGACGCCCTCCTGGCGCCGACGCTGCCCGTTGGGTCGCCAAAGATAAGTGAACCGACGGTACAGGTAGCGGGCAGGGAGATTCACAAGCTGGCGCTTATGCCGAGCCTCACCCGCCCCTTCAACATAACGGGCCAACCCACGATCTCGGTGCCGTGCGGCTTCACGTCGGACGGCATGCCCATCGGAATGCAGCTCGCCGGAAGGTCCTTCGAGGACGCATTTGTGCTAAAGATAGCCCACGCCTACGAGCAGGCCACGGACTGGCACACGCGCAGGCCGCCCATCTAACCTACTTGACGCGTGGGATATGATGCAGGCGCGCCGGGCGGTTGCTGGCCGGGCGCATAATATCCACGGAGGAGTCGGACTTGACAACTGAAGCTAGCGGGAAGGGCCTCTCTCTTTACGACGCGGCCAGGGCCATGGGCGTGCCGTTCGAAGACAAGGCCGTGCCCCAGGACAAGTATGTAGACGCCAACGGCATGAGATTCCATTACCTGGAGTGGGGCGACCCGTCGAACCCACCCCTGATGCTGCTCCACGGCTTTGCCCAGACCTGCCACTCGTGGGACTTCGTGGCGCTTTCGCTCTGCGACCGCTACCGGGTCATCGCCCTCGACCAGCGGGGCCACGGGGACTCGGACTGGGCGCCCGACGGCGATTACACCCCGGAAACGCAGCAGAAGGATATCGCTGCGATAGTCGGGGAGCTTGGCTTAAGCCAATTCAAGCTGATGGGCCTCTCCATGGGAGGACGGAACTCGTTCACCTACACGGCCAACAACCCCGAGCAGGTGAAGGCGCTCGTCATCGTCGACGCGGGACCCGAGAACCAGAGGGCGGGCTCGAACAACATCCGCAGCTTCGTGACCCAGGAGGACGAGCTGGACTCGGTGGAGGACTTCGTTAACCGGGTGCTCAAGTTCAACCCCAGACGCGCCGCCGAGCAGGTCCGAGGCAGCCTGCTGCACAACCTCAAGCAGCTTCCCAGCGGCAAGTGGACCTGGAAGTACGACAAGATTCTTCGCTCGCCGGACCGCAGGATGGGCGGCGACCCAGAGATGACCAAACGTCTATGGGGATACATCGAGAGCCTGCAGTGCCCCACGATGGTCGTCCGCGGCGAAAACAGCGACGTTATCGCCCTGGAGACGGCCAACGAGATGCACGAGCGCATTCCCAACGGACGCCTGGTGACGGTGGAGAAGGCAGGGCATCTAGTCATGGGAGACAACCCGTCGGGCTTCCTGGCCGCCGTCAACGGCTTCTTCGCCGAGCTCTGATGGATAGATTCATTCTCGTGGGCCGGTGAAGGTGCCCGCCACGTCTCTGTTCCGGGTAGGTGTATTTGGTCCGCTCGTAGACGTAGGGACTGTTGCGGCCGCCGGCTGTGGCGTGGGACGCAGCGGGCCACAGGCACCCGATGTCTGTTCTTAGCGCGGGCTTGACCTAAGACTAGTGGGGGATTTCATGCACATCACCTGCGTAACAGTTGACTGCGCCGACCCAGCAGCCGTGGCGCACTTCTGGAACGAAGCTCTGCGGTGGGGTGGAGTCACGGTTAGCGGAAGTGGTAATGGAGCGACCTGCCGCCCACCATCAGGCGGACCATATCTGGAGTTCATTCGAGTTCCTGAGAGAAAGATCACCAAGAACCGGCTCCACTTGGGCTGCGCAGTCGACGCGCTAGACGAGCTTGACACCGAGATCGCGCGCCTGCAAGTCCTTGGCGCGACCTTAGCCTGGGAAGAGGAGTTTCCACCTGAAATTGCCGCTCGATACCGCAATGTCGTCCTGCGAGACGTTGAGGGCAACGAGTTCTGTCTTGGCGCGGGAGATTCGACAGCCGCTTAGGTTGGCCCTTTTGATGACGCGATACCCGGCCAGGAAACTTAGGCATACCCTGGGACAGGGCACGATCATCGCGAAGAGCAGCAGTCGATGGCATTAAAGATTATCCGCAGCATAAAGAGGTAGCCGAATCATGTCCGTTACGGGCAGGAGAACTCACACATGACCCAGATCGATCAGATAACGCGGCGTCGCATGGCGAAGACCGGCCTGACGGCGTACGATCCCGAGAAGGCCTGTCCCGGCTTCGTCCTTTACACGCCCATGTACGGCAGCGGCACCCCCATCCTCTTGGATATGAAGGGGGAAGAAATCCATCGCTGGGAGCTGCCCTACCCTCCGGGCCTCTACGGATACCTGCTGCCCAACGGCAACCTCTTCTACCTGGGCAAGATCGAGCACGACGATACGTGGGACATCTTCGGGCTGTGGAAGATGTTCAAGGGCGGCGTCATGATGGAGGTGGACTGGGACGGCAATGTCGTCTGGCGGCACGAGGACAAGTGGCACCACCACGACGCGCGACGCACCGAATCAGGCGGGGCCGTCTACCTGACCGCCGAGCGCATGCCGGATGACTTGGCGGCCCGGGTAAAGGGCGGCGTGCCGGGTACCGGCGCCGAGGGCATGTGGGCGGACGTCATCGTCGAAGTCGATTCCGGCGGCGACAAGATATGGGAGTGGCACGCATACGAGCACCTGGACCCGGAGACGGACGTCATCACGTATAACGACCCGCGCCACGAGTGGAGCCATGCAAACACCGTCGCGCCCCTGCCCGACGACAAGGTCCTCGTAAGCTTTCGCAACATATCCACCATCGGCATCATAGACAAGCGGAGCGGCGCCTTCGAGTGGAAGCTAGGCTACGACGTGCTGTCTCAGCAGCACGACCCTAATCTGCTTCCAAACGGCAACGTCCTCGTCTTCGACAACGGCTCGCATAGACACGACAGCTACCTGGCGGCCCCCGCGTCGCGAGTCATAGAGATAGACCCCGCGACAAACGATATCGTGTGGGAGTACCACGACTCCCCGCCCTTCAACTTCTTCAGCCCGTATATTTCCGGGGCCCGCAGGCTTCCCAACGGCAACACGCTGATAACGGAGGGCAACTTCGGCCGCATCTTCCAGGTAACGCCCGAGGGTGAGGTGGTGTGGGAATACATCAGTCCGTACTTCGATGCGCGTCCCGACGGCATAGTCGCAAACGCCGTGTTCCGCTCGACCTTCTACACGGCCGACGAGCTTCCCAAGCTGTGACAGCATTCAACTTTGAATATGTGCAAGGCTGGGGCGGTCCGAGCGGGTTAATCTGTGCAGATGCACCGAGATGATGAGTGGATGAACCCTCCCGTCACGCCTCGAAATCCACGGCAGCGCACGAAAGCAGGCTCTCGTCCAAGACCATTTAGCTGCCCTAGGAGCTACAGCGCCACTCCCTCCAAAGCAGCCGGAACCGCGCCCAAATATTCGTTGCGGTAGTTTGGCGGCCCGTGCTACACTGAAAGGGATAAAAAATCAAGAAGTAAGGGAACCCAGGAGACGGGAGTGGACAAAACCGAAAAACAGGCCGTTATGGCCGAGTACGCGAACAGTGAAAATGACACTGGCTCCGCGGAAGTACAGGTGGCGGTGCTGACGAGTCGAATCTCACACCTAACCGGTCATCTTCGAGAACACAAACATGACGAGTCCACTCGTCGAGGTCTCCTAAAGCTAGTAGGTCGCCGCCGTAGGTTGCTCAGATACCTCAACGGGGAAGACGTAGGGCGATATAGGACACTTATCGCAAGGCTTGGACTAAGGAGATAGCTCCGAAAGGCTTTCGGGGCTATTTTTCTTTCAACTGGTTTCCCCTAGGAGAGGTATACCACACCCATGCACGAATCATTTCAACACACCATAGATACGAACACGCTCGTTATTGAGACGGGAAAGCTCGCTCAACAGGCCAACGGCTCCGTGCTGCTGCGCTACGGAGATAACGTATTTCTAGCCACGGCTACGATGGGCAATCCGAGAGAAGGCATCGACTTCTTCCCCCTCACCATCGACATCGAGGAGCGTCTTTACGCCAGGGGCAAGGTCCCAGGCAGCTTCTTTAGAAGAGAGGGCAGGCCCAGCACCCACGGCTTGCTCATGGCCCGGCTCACTGACCGGCCGATACGGCCCCTATTCCCCAAGGGCTTCCGCAACGAGACCCAGGTCATAATCACACCCCTGTCCATCGACCTGGAGACTCCCTACGAGACGTTGGCCATCATCGCAGCTTCCGCGGCGCTCTCCATATCCGACATACCCTTCGAGGGGCCCATATCGGCCACGCGAATGGGTTTTATCGATGACCAGCTGGTCGTTAACCCTACGTACGAACAGCTCAAGGAAAGCGCCCTTGATATCATCGTGGCCAGCTCCAGGGCCGGCGTGATCATGATGGAAGCGGGCGCAAAAGAGGTAAATGAGAGCGTCGTGCTAGATGCCGTTGCGAAGGCCCACGAGGTAAACCTCGGGGTAATTGATTTCCAGGACGACATCGTCCGCCGGGTGGGCAAGCCGGCAAACGAGACATGGAAGTACATGTCGTATCCCGAAGAGCTCGACGACCGCCTGCCGCCCCTTCTCGGCGACCGGCTAAACGAGGCCTTCGAAGCCTCAGACGGAAAGACGGACCTGGGCGACCGCCTCGACGCCATCAAGTCCGAGCTGGCCGAGACACTAAGCGAAGACTACGAAGCGAAGGCCGTGGGCGAGGCCTTCGATGTGCAGTTGGAAAAGGCCTTCAAGGTCGCCGTGCTCGGTCACGGCAAGCGCCCGGACGGCAGAGGCCAAAAGGAAATTCGGCCCATAACATCGGAGGTAGGCCTGCTGCCCAGGACACACGGCAGCGGACTGTTCACCAGGGGTGAGACCCAGATCCTGGGCGTGGCGACCCTCGGCTCCGTGGGCGACGCTCAGAGGATGGACAATCTGACGCCCGAAGATAGAAAGCCCTTCATGCTCCACTACAACTTCCCGCCCTACTCGGTAGGCGAGGCCCGGCGTGTGGGCTCTCCCGGCCGTCGAGAGATAGGCCACGGGGCGCTGGCGGAGCGTGCGTTGGCCCCGGTGCTGCCGTCTGATGACGACTTCCCCTACACGATACGGGTAGTCTGCGAGGCCCTGAGCTCCAACGGAAGCACCAGCATGGCAAGCGTCTGTGCGGCAACGTTGGCGCTGATGGACGCGGGCGTTCCGATCAAGACGCCGGTGGCGGGCATATCCGTCGGCCTCGTGACGGGCGACAACGGCGAATACGCCACCATCACGGACATCCAGGGCATGGAGGACCACATAGGCGACATGGACTTCAAGGTCGCCGGTACCAAGGACGGGATAACGGCCATTCAGCTGGATATCAAGGTCAAGAGCATCAACCTAGATATGGTCCGCGATGCGCTCGACCAGGCCAAGGAGGCCAGGCTCTTCATTCTAGGCAAGATTCGAGAGACCCTCGGCGAGGCGCGTGAGGAGCTGAGTCCCTTCGCACCCAGGATGATGAAGATCAGCGTGCCTGTCGAGAAGATAGGCGTCGTGATTGGCCCCGGCGGCAAGACCATAAGGGGCATCGTGGAGCAGACGGGCGCTACCGTGGACATACAGGACGACGGCACCGTGCTGATCGGCTCCCCAGACGGGGAGGCGGCCCAGGCAGCCATCAAGATGGTCGAGGACCTCACTCGCGAGATCAAGGTCGGCGACATCTACACCGGCAAGGTCGCCCGCATCATGGACTTCGGCGCCTTTGTCGAGCTACTTCCCGGGCGAGACGGGCTCGTCCATATCAGCGAGCTGGCGAACTACCACGTGCCCAGCGTCCGGGATGTCGTCGAGATCGGCGAGGAAGTGACCGTCATCGTCAAGGAGATCGACCATATGGGTCGCGTGAACCTGTCACGCAGGGCGCTCATGGAAGACAGTGATGACAAGCAAGACAATCAAGACGGCGATTCGGGCGATTCGGAGAGAGAGCCCGCACGGGCCGGCTCCGACAGCGGCGGATATCGTCGTGAGGGCGGAAGGCAGGGTGGAGGTCGCCCCGGCGGCGGACGTCCAGGCGGTGGAGGTGGCAGGACCGGTCCCGGCGGATACCGAGGCGGCCGCCCCGGTGGAGGCGGAGACAGAGGTGGTCGCCCCCAAGGTCCTCCGCGAAGAAGCCCGTAACACCCATTAGCCGGCAGAATATAAGAAGGCCCCGCAACTGGAAGAGGCGGGGCCTTCTTTTTTATAGTATATTGTGCCCAAGACTGTCCTGGGGAGCGAATCATGGCAATTAACGTTGTGGTGCATGGTGTATTAGGAAAGATGGGACAACAGGTCCTGGACGCCGTGACGAATGAGCGTGGCCTCCAGCCCATCGGGGGCGCGGACATAGCCGCTACGGCAGGCTCGATCGCACTGCCGGACAGGTCCGGCGAGATCCCGATTTCAAGCTCCCTGGCGGACGTCTTGGACGGCGCGGACGTCGTCGTGGACTTTACCAATGCCGAGGGCGCGATGTCGGTCATGCGCACGGCCGCCGCCCGCAAGGTAAACGTCGTCGTGGGCTCGACGGGCCTGACCGAAGAGCATATCGCCGAGGCGGAGAGCCTGGCCAACGAGCACTCCGTGGGCATCATCGTCGCGCCCAACTTCGCCCTTGGCGCGGTCCTGATGATTCACCTGGCCAAAGAGGCCGCGAGATTCTTCGACTACGCCGACCTCGTAGAGACGCACCACGAGGCCAAGATAGACTCGCCGTCGGGCACGGCCCTCGCCATCGCGCGAGCGGCCGTCGAGGGCAAGGGGGGACCGTTCATCGCGCCCAAGTCCGAAAAAGAGCTCATCGTGGGAGCGCGTGGCGCCGTCTACGACGGCGTGAGCGTGCACAGCGCACGTATGCCGGGTCGCGTGGCGCACCACGAGCTGGTCTTCGGCACGCTGGGCCAGACCCTTACGATACGTCACGACTCCATCAACCGCGAGAGCTTCATGCCGGGCGTCATGATGGCCGTGAAAGAGGTCGTCAACCGCACGGGCCTGACCGTCGGCCTCGACAAGATCATGGGGCTGTAGAGGGGACTGGGGATGTCGGGTTCAGGGTATAGGGTTCGCGCTCATGTCATTCCGAGAAGTGTAACGACGAAGAATCCAGGGAGCTTGGCCGCCCCCGCTCCACGCTAGATTCTTCCCCCGACGCGTCGGGGTCAGGATGACAATGGCAGGGGCCGCCTCGTCAGCCACCCTCACCTCGAACTTGATCTCTAACGCTTGAGTCAAGACATGCAGTGTACGAGTTGTAACAGCGACGTAGTGGATGGAGCGGCATTTTGCAACCGCTGCGGAACCGCTTTACAGATGATATGCGCAAGCTGCCAGGCAGTGAATCCGATGGAAAGCAGCTTCTGCCACTCATGCGGTCGGTCTCTAAATGTTGGGGTCTCGATCGAGGAGGCTGCTTCCAGAAGATACGAGCCCGTGACCGGCAGCGCAGTGCCTTCGGTCGCAACGACATGTCCCCGGTGCGACTCAAGCAACGAAGCCGGCTCGATATATTGCTACGACTGCGGTCTTCCCCTCGACGATTCCGCTGCTGCGACACCATCCTATTCGCGTTCAAGGATGGCATCCCAGGCGGGGCAGCCCGCCGGATTCTGGATACGGCTGGCTGCATGGATCATAGACTTCATCATACTCTCCATCGCTGGAGGGATTATCGTGGCTCTATTTGTATTCGGACTCGATGGTGATCCCCCTGAAGACTTGCTCAGCCAGCTAAATTTCCCGACGATTCTCCTGGGTGTCCTATATGTCACCGTCGGGGTGGCCGTCTGGTCTACGACCGGTGGCAAACGCGTTCTCGGTCTTTATGTGCTCAGGCCGGACGGCTCCAAGGTCGGCGTCGGAAGAGCGTTCGCACGGTATTTCGCGCATACTTTGTCAGCCATGGTCCTGTTCACCGGCCACCTTTTGATAGCCATTCGGGAAGATAAGCGCGGGCTGCACGACCTTATTTGCGACACCGTAGTCGTAAAGCGGTAGATTGGTCTCGCCTTGGAAGTTCTGATATTGCTCGTGCAGGCTTTCTCCCCTGTCTTGTTCAAGGGCTGCGGTATGGCATCATTGAAAAGGGCGACATGAAATCGAGAGTCCGGCCGGTGTTATCTTGACGAAGACAACTACGAAGAAACTACGGCGGGTTACCGTAGTTGAAGTGCTCTGATCAGGGAAAGCAGACACTGGCAATCTGAGCGCATACCGATATATTCTCGGCGATCGGCCTGGCGCCGGCAGTCTAAGAGGCGTGCTTAGTTCTATGGAACTGCGCCGCGAAACGCGCTATCATGCTATAAACGGGTGACCGATATGCGGTCGGTGGCGGCCATCGCCGCGTCCCAATCCCTATACCCCAGACCCTAACCCCTGGCCGGAGGCTAATGTGGACGTATGTAGAATCGCGTTGGTTGGTGCAACCGGTGCGGTTGGCGGTGTCTTTCTAAAGATCCTGGAAGAGCGACACTTTCCGGCAAGCGATATTCGACTCTGTGCGTCCAAGCGTTCCGTGGGGAAGAAGCTCAAGGTCATGGGCAGGGAGATCGTGGTCGAAGAGGTCACGCCCCGGCTTCTTGGCGAGGTCGATATCGTGTTCATAGCGGCGGGAGCAAGCGTAAGTCTCGAAGTGGCCCCGCTCGCCGTTAAGCAGGGTGCGTTCGTCGTCGACAAGAGCTCCGCCTTTCGCATGGACCCCGACGTCCCCCTGGTGGTGCCGGAGGTCAACGGGGACGATATCGCGGACCACAAGGGAATAGTCTCGGCCCCCAACTGCTCGACCACGCCCCTCGTAATGGTGCTCAAGCCCCTGAGAGAGCTCAGTCCGGTGAGGCGCGTCGTCGTGGACACCTACCAGTCCGTATCCGGCTCTGGTGCGGAGGCCGTCGAGGAGCTCAGGGTGCAGTCGGGGCGCCTCATGGGCGAGTGGGACAAGACCCCCGACGACCCGCCCCTCGTAAATGGGGACACCCGGGGAGTACGGCACGACGCTTATCCCCATCCGATAGCGTTCAACACGCTGCCTCACATAGAGGAGTTCTGGGATAACGGGTACACCAACGAAGAGATGAAGATGCTCAACGAGACCCGGAAGATACTTCACGATGATCGGATTGCCATCTCGGCGACCTGTGTGCGGGTCCCGGTCATGGTGAGCCACAGTGAAGCCGTGCACATCGAGTTCGAAAGGCCGGTAAGCCCCGATGAGGTGCGGGAGACGCTCTCGAGCTTTCCCGGAGTATGCGTGGTGGACGAACCCAAATCAAACGTGTATCCTATGCCCGTTGACGCCGCAGGCAAGGACGAGGTGTTCGTCGGAAGAATTCGCAGGGACATGTCGCATCCCAACGGCATTGCGATGTGGCTGGTCTCGGACAACCTCAGGAAGGGCGCCGCGACAAACGCCCTTCAGATCGCGGAAGAGGCCCTCAGAAGGGGCCTCGTTCCCAGGTTAAAGGATTCCGCCGTCGGTTAACGTAGCGAATCGAACAGGGCTCTGCGGCACAGTTTTGACGAGGAGGGTCAGGTCATGGTCGAAATCGGCAGGCTGATTACCGCAATGATAACTCCCTTCGACCAGCAGGGCGAAGTGGACTACGACGAGGCTAAGCGCCTGGCTGTGGCCCTGGTGGACTCCGGCAGCGACGGGCTGGTCATAACCGGCACAACGGGTGAGACCCCTACACTAACGACCGAGGAGAAGCTGGGGCTCTACGAGGCTACGAAGAGCGCCGTGGGAGACCGCGCCGCCATCATTGCCGGCACCACGACCTATGCCACGGCCGCCAGCATCGAAATGAGCAAGGAGGCGGAGAGGCTTGGCGTCGACGCCATACTGATGACCGTCCCCTCGTACAACAAGCCGCCGCAAGAGGGCCTTTACCAGCACTTCAAGTCCATCGCCGAGAGCGTGCATATCCCCTGTGTGCTGTACAACGTTCCCAGCAGGACCAGCCTCAATATGACGGCTGAGACCACCGTCCGCCTCAGCAAGGTCGACAACATCGTCGGCACGAAGGAGGCCAGCAGCGACATGGTGCAGATCACGCGCGTCATTCGCGACACGGACGACGACTTCAAGGTGTGGAGCGGAAACGACGACGAGACGTTCTACATCATGTGCTCCGGCGGGTACGGCGTGGTGAGCGTGGCGTCGCATCTAATCGGCAGGCAGATCAAGGGCATGATTGGTCTGATCCTGGAGGGTGATATCGAGGCCGCCGCCGCCGAGCACAAGAGACTCTTCGAGATGTTCAAGATACTCTTTATCGTTTCCAATCCGATACCGGTAAAGTACTCGGTGCGCAGGGCGGGATTCGACGTCGGCGAGACGCGGCTGCCATTGGTGCCTCCGGACGAGGCGACGGCCGCAGCCATCGACAAGGTCGTGTCCGGCTACACGATCGACCTGCCAGTGGCGGTCGCCGGCGACTAGGGGAATCACCCTCACCTAAATCCTCTCCCGTCGAGGGAGAGGACCTAACAAAATCCCTTCTCCCTTGATGGGAGAAGGCTAGGATGAGGGTGGAACGCTGCCACACATAAACACCAAAGGGCGATCTGATAAGGATCGCCCTTTACGTTTGTCACTCTGAAGATGGCCAGGCATGAACGGGGGTCGGCCCTGGTGCCGTGGTGCGATAGACCAGCTCTGGCTATACTGCTCCGGAGCGAGAGGGGAAGAATTTTCTCTTCAGTCGAATTGGTTTCGCGCCTACCCACTCACGTCCTTGCCTGAAGATCTCAATGAGGAAAGGCATAGGATCCCGGACGCTGAGATACGCAAAGGACTTGATGTTGCTCAAATTCCTCAGAACAGCCAGCAGGCCCGGCCGTACCGAGTTGTATTGCCTGTTCCTCCACAAAGCCTTTAAGTACCACGTAAGCCAGATCCAGGCCACGCCGTCAGGGTAGGATTTTGCGACATTAACCTGTCCGCCTGTAAACACCTGGTACAAGGCCGTTGGGGTATCCAGGCCCAGCGCGGTGGAGAGGCTTGTCGCCCTTACCGGCCTTGGATCGATCTTGATCAGATTCAGGCGGCCGTCGGTCGCATCTCTCCTGAACTCCACTGTGATCAGACCGTAAAACTTGGCCTGTCGAACGAAGCGTGTAGCTGCTTCAACCGCCTCTTCGTCATGGATGCTTTCGCTGTAGACGTTTGCGCCAAGCTCATAAGGGTGAGTAAATCCGCTTCTTGAATAGAGGAAAAGCTTCAATCTTCTGACACAATACGAGACTACTGGCTCGTGATTCTTGTTCACCACCATAGACACGCCGATGCATGTGTCTGACTCTCCAGGTATGATCTCTTCAATGACGGGGAGCGTCCCTATTCTCGCCTGAATCTCCCGGCAGCTTTCTAACATTGAGGTTGCGTCCGGCCCCGCGTCCTTGGAGAATCTTCCCGTTCGAATATCTGCAGGACCTGAGCTCCAGAGCTTGGTCTTGAGAATGTATGAGCGATTCTCGAAGTCGAATTCGGAGACGGTCTGCTCCAACTCTTCGATGTCATTCGGAGCGAAAAACAGCGGGGTCTTTATTCCGGCCTCTCGAGCTATGCCATAGGCCTGGGGTTTGTCCATCAATTTTTCCAAGACTGACCAGGGAGGGCAGGTCATAGTGAAATAACGCGAGAGGCGATCAAAGTACTTGGCGGCGAATATCAGGTAATGGTCGTTTGTTGGTATCAGTAGTCCGCCTTCCTGCCCTATCGATTCAAGGAAGGCCAAGGTGCTTTCGTAGTCTTCGTCTACGATATGCTTGTTGCGCAGGTAGCGAGAGTAAAACCCTCGCGCAGAGGACTCGTGGTCCACGGCGTCGACGGTGATCCCTGCTCTCCCTAGCGACCTGGCTACCGCTACTGCGCGAGGGTGCTCAATTCCTAAGACGATTGCCCTCGGTTCTGCCTGTTGGCTGGCATCACTGTCGTTCATGTTCATAGCTGCAACCTTTTTGAAATGTTCTACTTTCCGTGGGCACAAAGACATGCACACGAGTATTCGCCGCTGGATGCTCAAGTCTATACTTTCCATAACGTGCGGGAACTACACTAAAAGACTAAATTGGCTGTCAAATTGAACCACTCAATCCACACGTTCGCACTGGTCCTGTTGTTGATCCACCTTAAGAACACCCAGCTCTTCCGTGACCTCCCGAATGTTCAGAAAAAGACAACAAGAAACCCTCTCCCATTTGGAGAAAGGCCAGAAAGAGGGTGACGCGAAAGGAAGTATGGAAGCAAAAGGGGCCACCCATCCGGGTGGCCCTTCTTGGTTCAGTGGATTACAACTAAAAACTATACCCCGATGACCTCGCGGACGCGAATGACTTCGTCGCGGTGAGGCCCGGTGGATATTACGTCGATCGGGCAGCCAATCAGCTCCTGGATTCGCTGCACATAGGCGACGGCCTCTTTCGGTAGCTTGCTGAAGTCAGTTGCGCCGGCCGTGGGACTGGTCCAGCCCTTCATCTCCTCCAATATGGGCTTGCACCTCTCCAGCGCCGCCACGCCGCCGGGAAACTCCTCGGTGCGCTCGCCGTCCAGCTCGTACGCCGTGCAGACCATTATCGAGTCGAACCCGTCGAGGACGTCCAGCCTGGTAAGCACCGCCGATGTATAGCCGTTGACCTGGGTGCTGAACTTGGCGGCGACGGCATCGAACCAGCCCACGCGCCTGGCTCGACCCGTGGTCACACCGAACTCCTGGGCAAGGTTCCTGATCCTCTCGCCGGTCTCGTCCGTCAGCTCGGTGGGGAACGGGCCGCTGCCAACCCTGGTCGAATACGCCTTGAAGACCCCTATGATGTTGGAGATGTAGTTTGGGTGGATGCCGAGTCCTACGCACGCGCCTCCGATTGTCGGGTTGGACGACGTTACGAAGGGGTAAGTGCCGTGGTCGAGGTCCAGCAGCGCACCTTGAGCGCCCTCCAGCAGAACGTTTCTTCCTGCCTCCAGGTACTCGTAAACGATACGCTCGACCGGCGCGATAAACGGACCAAGCCTTTCGGACCAATCACGGCACTTGTCGAATATGTCGGTCATCGATACGGGAGTGCCGTCGTAGACGGCCGTTATTATCTTGTTGGTATGGTTGACGATGTTTTCCAGCCGAGGAAGTAGCGCTTCGACGTCCAGAAGATCAGCTGCGCGTATGCCGGTCCTGGCGGCCTTGTCGGCGTAAGTCGGGCCGATTCCCTTGCCTGTCGTGCCGATGGCATCGCTGCCCCGCGCCTTTTCGGTCAGCTCGTCGAGGACGACGTGATAGGGCATGACTATGTGGGCTCGCTCGCTGACAAGCAGACGGTCCGAGACGTCGTGGCCCTGCTCCTTTAGTCCGTCTACCTCCTCGAGGAAGACGTCCGGGTCGAGCACGACTCCATTGCCTATCACGTTGAGGGTCTGGGGCCAAAATACCCCGCACGGTATTAAGTGAAAGCTAAACACGCCCTCGTCGTTTACGACGGTATGGCCTGCGTTATTGCCTCCGGAAAATCGTGCGACTATATCCGCGTCCCTGGCGAGGACGTCAATTATCTTACCCTTACCCTCGTCGCCCCACTGGGCGCCTAGTACGGCATACGCCGGCATTTTTCATCCTCCACTGGTTCAAAAGGGTGTGCGTCACGACCAAGAGTCGATTTGCCGTTGGCTCACACGTGTACCGCTCGTCTTTACCTTGACCAGGCGCCCTTTGAAGGCCCGGCATCTCCGCCCGCTATCCGGCGGACTCGACCAGTGAATAACGTTGGGCGTGGACGCATGGACAAGACGTGGCAATTGCAAGAAGACGGCATAACCTGTGGCCTTGGCGAGTATATCAGAAGCAGGACTTATTTGAAAATAATTTCGGTCAATTCCGATGGAAGGCGATGGCGGCCTGCGCGATAGGCCGATGACAGCCTGAAACTGATGGGTCCGTCCCAGGCATCGACGCGCTCCGTAGGTCTCCAAATCGCTACGATGTATTGGCCCTGGTGCGTCGTCCTCGCCACCCTCGTTTCTGACTCTCAGTGCCTGTGCTGTTTCGCTCGCCGTTCCGTTTTCGGCTCCAGATGTCGGCGAAGTATTCGGGCTCGAAATACTCGCACCTGTCTGCGATCTGGGCAAGCTCCCATGAAAGATTGGATGGAAAGGCGGCCACCTCTATATGCTTGCCGTAGTTCTTGGCGGCCTGTAGAGCGTAGGCGAAGTCGCCGTCTCCGCTGACGATAATGGCGACGTCATACAGGTTCTCCCACGCCATTCGTAGAACGTCCGTCGCCAGCATGATGTCCACGCCCTTTTCCACCGCGACATCGCCTCGCATCTTGGCGGTGCCCAGCCGGACTTCGAGGTAAGGAGTGGCGTACAGCGCGCTCAGGAATTTTTGCTGGTCTTGGTAGGCCTGGGGGTTGTGGTCCGGATCCCTGAGAACATTGTAGTAATACGTCCGAAAATGCGTTCGGCCGTCGGTAAGCTTTTCGGCAAACGCTCCGAAATCAACGTCGAACCGATTGCAATTTTCTTCGAGGCTGTGATAGAGATTGCTGCCGTCGATGAAGATTGCAACCCTCGTGTCATTGTCATCTGTATGCTCGTGTTTGTGGCTATTGGTCAATATTCAGTCTCCGTAGCCCGGCGTATGTGCGCCGGTACCTAATTAATAATCATTTGTCTGTAAATTCATCCGCGAGCTCGTCTTCCAGCTCGCCGAGCGACCCGTCGAGGCCCCTTGTGATTTCGTCGACGTCGGATGTCGTCAGGCAGAGCGGCGGGCCAATGTTGATGGTGCTGCCCCCGCATCTCAGGATAAGGCCCCGCTCCTGGAACTTTTGCGTCAGTCGCTCTCCGATGTTTAGCTGAGGCGGAAACGGGTCCTTGGTCTCGTGGTCGCTCACCAGCTCGATCCCCAGCAGAAGCCCTATCCCGCGAACATCTCCGATTATCGGATGCTCCTCCTTCAGGCTCTCGAGCTGTTGTAAGAAGTAGTCCCCGACATCCGCCGAGTTCTGCACCAGGCTCTCTCGCTCGATGATTTCGATATTCTTGAGCGCGACGGCGGCCGTCACGGGATGGCCGCCAAAGGTAAGGGCCTGCTTGAAGATGTTGTCCTCCCCGGCGAAGACGTCGGCGATCTCGTCTCTTACAACGGCCGCCGCCAGCGGAAGGTAGCTGCTGGTTATCCCCTTGGCGATGGTCATGATGTCGGGTACGACGCCCCAATGCTCGGAGGCGAACATCTTGCCGGTCCGACCGAACCCGCAAATGACCTCGTCGGCGATCAGAATGACGCCGTACCTGGAGCAGATGTCGCGCAACATGGGCCAGTACTCGTCGCCGGGCACCACTGCTGCGCCCGAAGATGAAACGGGCTCCGCGATTACGGCCGCTATCGTGTCGGCCCCGTGGAAGAGGATTAGCTCCTCGATCGCCCTGGCGCATCGCTCGGCGCACTCCGAAGGGGTGGTCCCGCCGCGCTCGCAGCGGTACGGGTTCGGCTGAGGAGCGTACACCATGCCGGCGGGTGCGGGCTCATAGTCCGGGGTAACGCTGCCCAGAAACATGACGCCGCCCGTTGCGCCGTGGTACGAGCCCTTGCGGCTGATTATCTTGTGCCGTCCCGGCTGTCCGACCCGCTTCTGGTACGCCTTCGCGATCTTAATGGCCGTTTCGTTCGCCTCGGAGCCGCCCGTCACGGGCCACATCCGATTCAGAGAGCCCGGCGTAATCTCCGCTATCTTCGCCGCCAGGCGGATGAGAGGCTCTGTCGTCGTTCCCTGGGGGAAGTAGGTGAGCCGGCGCATCTGGTCCCTCATGGCCTCGGCGATCTCGGTCCTGCCGTAGCCCGCGTTTACCGAGCAGTAGCCGCCGTTGACGTCCAGCCAGACCCTGCCGTCGGAGTCGACGGCGCGAACGCCTTCGGCCTCGACAATGATGGTCGGTCCGCCCTCCTCGGCCATCTGGACCCAGTCGCGATTGTGCATCCAGAGATGCTCTTGCGCCGACTTTTGCAGTGACTGCGTGTCTATCGTCTCAACCATGATTAGCTCCAGGATAACACTTGCTCTTCGAGGCTCGATAGCCTATCAAAGGCACGATTACCGCCATTGACGGGTCGCGGGGGACTCGCCCGTGGCGACTGTCATGCGGTCTTGGCAATGCCCATCTCGCCCTCCAACTCCCAGAGCGAGAGGTCTATGCCGTGCATTATCTCGTCGACCTCGCCGCGCGTGATGCACAGGGGCGGGCCTATACTCAGGACGTTGCTGTTGATACGGAAAATTAGGCCGTGCTTACGGAACTTCTCGTTCAGGCGCTCGGGAACGCGGTCCTCTTTGGCGAATACGGCCTTGGTCTTCCGGTCGCTTACCAGCTCGACTGCCAGAAGCAGGCCGATGCCGCGTACATCGCCGACGAGCGGGTGGTCGATCTTCAGGCTTTCCAGCTGCTCCTTGAAATAGGCGCCTACCTCCGCGGCGTTCTGGACCATGCCTTCATCTTCCATGATTTCGATGTTCTTCAACGCGGCCGCGGCGGAGACCGGGTGGCCGCTGAATGTGAGAACGTGACGCAGGTGGTTATCCTTGCCCGCGAAGGCGTCTGCGATCTCTTCCTTCACTATGGTTGCGGCCAGCGGCAGGTAGCTGCTTATGATGCCCTTGGCCACCGTCATGATGTCCGGGACGACGTCCCAGTGCTCCATGGCGAACATCTTGCCGGTGCGCCCAAAGCCGCATATGACCTCATCGGCGATGAGCAGCACGCCATGCTTGTCGCATATCTCCCGCAGCATTGGCCAGTACTCGTCGCCGGGCACCCCCGCACCAACGGACTGCGATATCGGCTCGGCTATGACCGCTGCCACGGTCTCCGGGCCGTGAAAGTTTATGAGCTTCTCGATGGCCTTGGCACAGAGCTCCGCGCATTCCGAGGGCGTCTCGCCCCCCAGCTCGCACCTGTATGGATTGGGCTGCGGCGCGTACAACATGCCGGGGTACGCAGGCTCGAAGTCATTTCGAGCAGACGTCGGAGCGCCGCCAAGCCAGAGGACTCCGGCCGTCGTGCCGTGGTACGAGCCGCTCCTGCTGATGACCTTGTACCGCCCCGGCTCGCCTCGCCTCTTGTGGTACGCCCGGACTATCTTGAGCGCGGTCTCGTTGGCCTCTGAGCCGCCGCTCACGGGGAACACCCGCGAAAGGCTGCCGGGGCTTATTTCGGCCAGCTTTTCGGCAAGCCTCACCGTGGGAATCGTGGTCGTGCCGCCGGGGAAGTATGGCAGCTTTATCATCTGCTCGTAGGCGGCGTCGGCGATCTCCGTTCTGCCGTATCCGATGTTGACGGAGTTGTAGCCGCCGTTGACGTCAATCCAGGTCTTGCCGTCGGAGTCCGTGACCCTTACGCCGTTGCCCTCCACCATGATCAAAGGATCGCCCTCTTCGGCCATCTGCACCCAGTCGCGGTTGTGCATCCAGAGGTGTTTGAGTGATGCCTGCCTGAGGGATTCGTTCTCGGCCGTAGTGGTCATGGCAGCCTCCGGTCTGTCGTTAGCCGCACTGGTTGGACGGCTCTATATCGCTATAGATGGGCCTCGAATGCCCGGCGACCCCAGTGTACTCCCCTGGCGAATCCAGTACAAGTGGATCGCTGCCTGTTGCGATATACTGGTTGCGGCAATTCAAAGTCTGCGCCGTAGCGTCATTGGAGGATTAGATGCGGTTTGGGTCGTTCGTCTTTCCCGTGAGCCACAACCCCGAAAAGGATGGGGCCGTAATTGACAGTACCCTGGAAGAGATCAAGCTGGCCGAGGACATTGGCCTCGACTCCATATGGCTTACCGAACACCACTTCGACGGCGCCGCCGCGCATGCGGACCCGCTGGTGTTGGCGGGGGCGATAGCGGTCTTGACGAAGCGCATCAAGATCGGCTTTGCCGTTCTCGAGATGGCATTCCACCACCCTGTTCGCCTGGCGGCGCAGACCGCCCTCCTGGACAACCTCAGCAAGGGGAGGCTAATCGTCGGGACCGGCCGGGGCTCGGCCTTCAACCAGTACGAGTACATCGGGTTCGGCGTCACCATGGAGGAGGGCGCGGAGCGATTGGCGGAGGCGGAAGACCTTCTGGTGAAGGCCTGGACCACGGAGGACCTCAAGTTCGAGGGAGACCACTGGAAGGTCGCCTTTCCACGGCTGCGCCCCAGGCCATATCAGAAACCGCATCCACCGATCGTCAGGGCGTGCATAAGCGAGGCGTCGACGATTGCAATGGCGAAGATCGGCCGGCCGATAATGATTGGCGTTCAGACCCTGGAAACGTTGAAGAATCGCCTGGAAAAATACGGGCAGACGATGCTGGAATCAGGATTCAGCAACGATGATGTGGATAGAACCCTCGATCAGTGTTGGGCCTCCAAGGACCTATTCGTCGCGGAGACCTACGCCGAGGCACGGGAGATGGCCGAGGAGGGATTCGCCAGGGAGCGCAAGCACTTCCGCCAGGCCAGAGAGCGCTTCAACCCCGACGGGTTTCCGCCGCTGGACCCCAACAAGCCGCTGCCCCCGGGCGAGGACATCGAAGAGTCCTTCATCATCGGCACACCTCGGCAGGCGTCGGAGAAGATAGCCGCCATGCGGGACACGGGCATTCGCAACGTGATGTTCAAGTTCAACACCGGCGAGATGGACACGGCGCGCGTGCAGAAGTCCATGCGCCTCTTCGGGAAGAAGGTAATGCCCAGCTTCGTGGGCTAGTGCCCCCTCCCTCTTGATCGAGGGGGATTAACTTCGGCTAACGCTGTCTCCCTTTTGAAGTGGCAGGCTGTGCAACCGGGCAGATAGATAACACTTAGACCGGGAACATAGGTAACACTTTTGCAGGGGTAGACAATTCCTTCTCCCCCTTTTGAAGGGGGAGATCAAGAGGGGGTAGTTCGCAAAAACACCGACTCGGCTATCTTAATTCAACCCATCTGGGCCTCGCCCTTTGTAGGGTCTCTTGAGCACCTATATTCCGCGGAACCACCTTCCAAATGCGGTCGCGAGCTCAGAATCACCTTCGACAGACAGCCTCCCGTTTTCGATGGCCGCCTCAGGTCTAACCCTGCCGGACAACACGAGGACGTATGTTTCGGCATCGCAGCGGAATGTGACATCGGGGGTCGAACTGCCCGCGGCTTCTAGATGAGGCTCCTTGCCTTCGATAACTATGTCCGACTTATCCGGGGCGGGCGAGTCCACTAGAAATCGGTAGCGCACGGAACCGGAGAACTTGGGGTCGGGCCAGAAGCCAAATCTCACGGACCCCGAAGCCAACGAATTCGATGCTAAGCGCATGATGGACGGCAGCCCCTCGGGCCAAAGGTGGGCCTCCGAATCGAGGCCTGAGCGTATGTCCCACTCGTGCAACACCAGCTCTTTTAGCCTCAGATCAACGAAATTGCGCGCCGGAACCAGACCGCCTGGATGGTAGCAGGGTCTATCTCCATCCTCTACGCTCAGGCTCGACAGCAACCCGTTGAGTTTTTCGTTGGAGGCATCGAACTCGGATAGGATCTTGTCTCCAAGAGCTTCTCGTTTGGCAATGGCGGCATCGCCAATACTATCGTGAAGGGTCGCCCCACTTGCAGACCCTGCGGGTGGACGGCCTTCAGGTGGGGACGATTCACCCTGCAGCCCCCTGGTGACTGTTGCCGCGTAAAACTCCGCCACTCCGACGAGGTGGGCCACAACATCCCGCACCTGCCACGACTCGCAAGCGCTGGGTTTGCTCCAGTCCTCGGCTGGGAGAGCCCCGAGGTACTCGCTAAACCTTTTGGCCTCTGCTTTCAGCGCGTCAATGGGCTCTCTCGCAATGTCCATCTCTTTACTCCCCAAAACAGGCCGGCTGATTTCACCTTCATGGCGCGTTTCTTGGGCAAATGCCCTCTCCCCTTTTTGAAGGTGGCGATAATGCCCTCTCTCCCTTGTGAAGTGGCAGACAATGCTCTCTCCCCCTTTTGAAGGGGGAGATTAAGAGGGGTCGTTCCCTAAAGCACCGACTCCGCTATCTTGTTCAGCTCGTCCAGAGCCTCGCTCTCCGGCAGGGTCTCCAGCCGTATCGTCACCCTGTTGGCTCCGGCCTCCTCGAAGCGCTTGAGCAGTTCGCGGTCCGGCGGCTTGCCATAGACCGTGATCTCGAGGCTGGACGGATCCCGGCCCGCGGCGTCCGCCAGCTCGTCCAGCGCTGCCCTGCCCTTCGCGACGTCTTCGGGCTCCACGCGATTGGGCATCCACCCGTCTCCCCACTCGACGACGCGCTTGAACACGTTCTTCGCCATGCCGCCGAGCAACACCGGCGGATGAGGTCGCTGCGCGGGCGTTGGGAACGAATATAGCGCCGGAAAGTCGTAAAACTCGCCGTGATGCTCGCTCTCGGTCTTGGTCCAGAGCTCCTTCATAGCCAGTATCGACTCCCTGGTCTGGGTCCATCGGCGGGAGAAGTTGCCGCCCATGATCTCCGTTTCTTCTTTGAGCCAGCCAGCTCCGATTCCGAAGAGGAACCGACCTCCGGAATACATGTCCAGCGTCGCGACCTCCTTTGCGAGCAGGAGCGGGTTGCGCTCGGGGACCAGGCATATGCCTGTGGCCAGCTTAATCTTGCTCGTTACGGCGGACGCTCGCGCAAGAGCGACGAAAGGGTCTACAATGTCCGCATATACCCTGGGGATGACGCCGTCCGGCGACCCCGGCCACGGAGATTCGGTCTTGGCCGGCACAAATACGTGCTCCGGCATCCACAGGGAATCGAAGCCCAGCTCCTCTATCTTCGCGGCCAGTACCGCTACATCAATCGAATAATCGGTGAGAAAAGTCGATATTCCAAGGTCCATAATCTGCACGTCCTCTTTGAGTTTTGGGCCATTATAAACCTTTTGCTATCATGGAGTTTTTCCATCTGGTTGCCAATACTGTAGCCGACGGACTTGCGCGAACTGGGTACCAGAACACTACGATATCTAACCAGTCGAAATTTAGGAGCCAAGAAATTTTGGAAATCGTCCCAGGGGTTCATCAGATACCCAACACTCGATGGTCGCGAGTCTATCTCATCGAGGACGAGAGGCTGACTCTCGTTGATGCGGGCCTCCCCTGGGGCGTAAAGAAGATCGTGGACTACATTCGCTCCATCGGCCGGCACGAAGAAGAGGTCGATACCGTGCTCATGACGCACAGCCATCCAGACCATTCCAGTGGCGTTCCACCCATCAGAAAGCTGACGGGCGCCGGTATCCTGGCCCACGCCCACGACACCAAGAGCGACGCCGCGAACGGAGTATCCCTGTCCTACATGGGGTTATTCGGGTCGACCAGCCTGCCCATTCCATTCCTTCAACGCGCGCCGGTCAAGCAGGTAATCGAGGAGGGCGAGGTGCTGCCCATACAGGGCGGGGTCCGCGTGATTCATACGCCGGGACACACGCCGGGCAGCGTCTGCTTTCTTCTGGAGGACGAGGGTGTGCTCTTCTCAGGCGACACCATCTTCAGCAACGGCAGCGGCGTGAGCAGGTCGGTCCCCTTTCCAGGCTACAATCGCGACGACTACCGGAGGTCGCTGGAGAGGCTGGCCGAATTTGAGTTCGACGTGCTGTGCGGAGGGCACGGGCGGGCGCTGAGCGGTGGGGCGTCCGACAAATTCAGAGACCTGCTGGCCGCCAGGCCCGAGCCGCCGACCTGGGGAGATATGCTCAAGAGCATGCCGCAGCGCATCCTTGGCGGAAAGAGCCTGAGCGGGGAGCAGCATTAGGGATTCTCGGCTCGCTCCGCCAGAATCCTTTTCAACTCAGCCACCGCGGCCCTGGCGTATTTGATGTAATCCGCACTGTCCAGCTCCAGCTCCTTCATCTCCTCGTTCTGCTCGACTCCGCCGAAGTCGATCGGGCCTGGAATCAGTCTGAGAACGAGCTCTCGCAGCTCACCGTCCGGGCATACCACGACGCATCCGACATCTGAGGACACATCTGCCACCGGCTCCACCTCGACTGCCTGAACGGAGGAAAGGCCGAGAAATTCGGGAAAGGGAACGAGGGCCTGTGCCAGCCGCCTGATTTCCTGCCTCAGCTCCGCTTCCGTCTGGTCCGTGGAATCGCCATCGTTGGATTTCATACACCTGCTTCCAATCGCACTTCAAAATGGAATCCGCGCGCATGCCGAATTGCTGGCGCGGACGCCCTGTGATTTCAATTGACACTCCCAAAGTCGTATTATATTATTTCAGAGTATAAGGCGGGCGGCAACGTAGCTCAGGGGCAGAGCGGGCGCTTCATAAGCGCTAGGTCAGTGGTTCGAACCCACTCGTTGCCACTTCTCTTAGCCTCTCGGAAATGGTCCTTCACATCTGATTCCGTGACGACGTCGGAGCCCTGCGGAAAAGAGGGGCGGTTAGCTCAGTGGTTAGAGCGCTTGCTTCACACGCAAGAGGTCGGAGGTTCGACCCCTCCACCGCCCACCATCACCGCCGCTGGAAGGAAATCCTTCGCAGATTTTCCGCGCCGT